>NZ_JBGLYH010000010.1:0-85646 GCF_041414475.1 Pseudodesulfovibrio karagichevae | reverse complement strand
TGTTTGCGAAATTAAAACAATTTAGACGAATAGCAACGAGATACGACAAGCTCGCCTCTACCTACATGTCATTCTTACATGTTGCAGCGATTTGGATTTGGTTGAAATGAATGTCGACAGACCCTAACAACCTCTTTCAAGAGGTTCTTAAGCGGGGTCCGGGGCAGCGCCCCGGCCGCCGGAGGCATCCCCGGTCCTCTAGTCGTTGAACGAGGTCTTGACCGTGGGGACCATGCCTTCGTCCTTGGCGGAGAGTTGGGGGAGCATTTCGCGGACGCTGTCGGTGATGGGCAGGGTCCAGGTGTGGGCCGAGACCACGGTGGAGTCGACCAGGCGGATGACGCGGGCGGTCATGTACACGTACCGGTCGGCGATGACGTAGGAGCCGACGAGCTTGGCGGACCGGGGCGGCAGCACGCGGGACGAGCCCGCCAGGCTGGTCGACTTGCCGTAGTCCGCGCCGCTGACGCCCGAGGCGTAGGTGAAGTCCGTGGCGTTGGGGGTGCCCTCGTTGATGTGCACGCCGTGCTGGACGAGGCGGTCGGCGATCTGTTGGGCCATGGCCTGGCCGAAGACCGATTTGTCGCCGGGGTCGTCCTGGTTGGTGAAGGGCGAGACGAACACGGCGGAGTCGATGGTCAGTTCGTTGTTGTCCACGTTGGAGAAGAGGACGTCGGCGGCCCGGTAGTTGAGCTCGATGATCGGCACGGACGCGGTGTCGTGGTAGCTGCGGGCCGTGGGCGTGGTGTCGAACACGTAGTTGAACGTGTCGGTGGTGGTCTCCTTGGTGTCTTCCCACAGGCGGTTGCCGCATCCCTGCAGGGAGAGCAGGAGAATCGCCGTCAGTATGCTCAAGGCCGCTTTGTTCATGTCGTTGCCGTCCCGGTCGCTGTTTTTCGGTGCCTGGTGGTGTCCCGAAGGCTATTCGGCAGTTTCGGGCATTTCCTTTAGGATGGCGCGCAGGAGTTTGACCATGGCCGTGGAGGATTTCTCGGCCTGGGCTATGACCTGTTCCAGGGAGGCTTCCTGCATGCAGTCCGGCAGGTTCTTGTTGGTCAGGCAGGACAGGCCGAGGATGCGGATGCCCATGTGGTGGGCGGCGATGGCCTCCATGCAGGTGGACATGCCGATGGCGTCCGCGCCCATGGCCCGGTACATGCGGGTCTCGGCCGGGGTCTCCATGTTCGGGCCCATGATCTGCATGAATACGCCGCGCTCCAGGCGGATGCCGAGTTCGAGCGCCTTGTCGACCGCGAGCCTGCGCAGGGCCGGGTCGTAGACCGCGCACATGTCCGGGAAGCGGTCGCCCCAGGCGTCGACGTTCTCGCCGCGCAGGGGGGTCAGGCCGGTCAGGTTGATGTGGTCCTCGATGAGCATGGGGCAGCCCACTTCGAAGGAGGGGTTGAGCGCGCCCACCGCGTTGGTCAGGACCAGGGTCTTGATGCCCAGCTCGCCGAGCACCCGGATGTTGTGGGTGGCCTCTTGCGGGGTGAACCCCTCGTAGAGGTGGAAGCGGCCGTCCAGGGCCAGGACCGGGGTGTCCCCGATGGCCCCGGAGAGGAGGCGTCCCGCGTGGCTCTTGACCGAGGAGACCGGGAACTCGGGGATGTCGCCGTAGGGGATGACGATCGGGTCCTCGATGGCCGCGGTCAGGGGGCCCAGGCCGGTACCCGTTATAAATGCCACGGTACCCGCTTGAATTATGTCTAGCTTTTCATGTATGTATGCGGCAGAATGTTGTATCTTTCTATGGTATTCCATGTGGACTCCTTATGGATTGGACGCGACGTCGGACAGGGGAGAAGGATTTTCAAACGGACCGATCAGACTCGTGAAGGATAGGCACGCTTTATGGATATCGTGACACTACTTGGTCTCGCCGTGGGGTTGTCGCTCATCACCGGGGCCATTATTCTCGGTGGAGCGGTCGATGTTTTCATCAATGTTCCCGGCATGATGATCGTTATCGGAGGCACGCTCGCCTCCATCCTGGTGGCCTTCCCGTTCGAGGAGATCATACAGTCCTTCAAGGCCGCGTTCAAGATGTTCGTCGGCCGCAAGAGCCGTACCCGCGACGTGGTCAACATCATGGTCAAGGTGGCCGAGATCAGCCGCCGCGAGGGGCTCATCGCCCTGGAGAACGTCCAGACCGAGAACATGGTCCTCAAGAAATCCTGCCAGCTCATTGCCGACAATGCGGACCCGTCGCTCATCCGCTCCACCCTGTCCATCGAGATCAACTCCATGCGCCGCCGCCACCAGGTGGCCCAGGACGTGTTCAAGCGTTTGGCGGGTCTGGCGCCTGCCTTTGGAATGATGGGCACGCTCATCGGCCTGGTCCAGATGCTCTCGCAGCTCGACGACCCCAAGTCCATCGGCCCGGCCATGGCCGTGGCCATCCTGACGACCTTCTACGGATCGGCCATGTCCACGCTCTTCTTCATCCCCATAGGGGCCAAGCTCAAGGCCCGCACCCTGCAGGAGCAGCTGCATCTGGAAGTCATCTTCGAGGGGGCCAAGTCCATCCTCGAGAACAACAACCCCCGGTTGGTCTATGAGAAGCTCTCGTCCTTCCTGGCCCCGGTCGAGCGGGAGACCCAGCGATGAGCAGCGAATATGACGACGATCTGTTACTCGACTTCAGCGATGACGAGGGGGACGAAAACGAGTGGTTGACCACCTTCGCCGACCTGTCCATGCTGCTGCTGGTCTTTTTCATCCTGCTCTATTCCATGTCCACCATCGACACGCAGAAGTTCTCGGACACCTTCTCTTCGGTGACCCAGGCCCTGCAGGGCAAGATGGACAAGATCTCCACCAGCCGGATCACCCGGGAAGAGGCCGGGGTGCTCATCGACCAGGCCATGATGCGCCGCCAGATCATCGAGTCCCAGCGCAAGGTCTTCGCCGAGGTCAAAACCCTGCAGACCAAGAAGGGCGTGGAGGGGCTGGTCAGCGCCAATTTCGAGGACGGCGTCATCACCCTGCGCGTGCCGGGCGACGTCATGTTCCAGTCCGGCAAGGTCGAGCTCACGCCCATGGGCGTGCAACTGGTCCAGGATCTCAAGGACTTTTTCATCAAGCACAAGGACCAGAACATCAAGATCGTCGGCTACACCGACAACGTGCGTCCGAGCGGCAATTCACGGTTCAAGGACAACTGGGAGATTTCGGCCATGCGCGCGGTCAATGTTCTGCGCGTATTGCTCAAGATGGGGCTGGAGTCCACCCGGCTGACGGCCACGGGGCTGGCCTATCTCAACCCGCTGTACCCGAACACCTCCGAGGAATACCGGGCCAAGAACCGGCGGGTGGAGTTTATCCTTGAAAAACGCGTGTCCGGCAAATAGCTTTCGGGTGATACATAGATTCCTTTGGGGGCGTTATGGATTTCAACATACAGTTGCCGGACGAAGAGGAGAGGCTGCGCAAGGCCTTCCGTACCAAGGTCCCGGGGTTGACCGCACGGTTCCCGGGGCTGGACCTCGTCTATGACGTGGCCGATCTCAGCGCCACCGGTTTCGCGGTCGTCGACAAGGGCGGGCGGCTCGTCGAAAGGGAGACCTTCGACGTGGAGCTGTTGATCAAGAACAGGCTGTTCATCAGCGGAGCCAGGGCCACCTGCATGCGCGTGCACGACAACGGCGTCGTGGGGCTGAACTTTGCGGACCTGGACCGGCAGAAGCAGATCAAGCTCGACAAGCTGGTCCTCGAGGTGCAGAAGAGACTTATCGCCCTGCGCAAGAAAAAGCGCGAGCAAGGCTGACAGTGCAGCTCAGGAACATCGACCGTCACAAGGTCCTCATAGCCAACCGAGGCGAGATCGCCATGCGGGTCATGGGCGCGTGCAGGCGCCTGGGGCTCGATTTCGTCTGCGTCTGTACGGCCGCAGACCGGGAGTCCGGGCACGTCCGGCTGGCCCGCGAGCTGGCCGGGGACGGCGCGGTCCACACCATCTCCTCCTACCTGGACGCCAACGAGATTTTCTCCGTGGCCGACGCGAGCGGGGCCACGGCCGTGCATCCCGGCTACGGCTTCTTCGCCGAGGACTTCCGTTTCGCCCGGCGGGTGGTCCGGCGGGACCGGCCCATGGAATTCATCGGCCCGAGCTGGTGGGTCATCCGCGACCTGGGCGACAAGATCAACACCAAGCGCATCGCCCGGTCCCTGAACGTGCCCACCGTGCCCGGTTCGGACCGGCCCGTGTACAGCGAGATCGAGGCCGACGAGATCGCTTCCTCGCTGTTCGAGTTCCAGGCCAGCCAGGGCATCGTGGACGGGGTGATCATGGTCAAGGCCTCGGCCGGCGGCGGGGGCATGGGCATCGAGGAGGTCGGGGACTTCAACGAGTTCCGCTCCGTGTTCCGGCGCATCCGCAACTACGCCAAGCGAAATTTCGGGGACGAGGGCGTGCTCATCGAGCAGCGTATCTTCGACTTCAACCATCTGGAGGTCCAGGTGGTCTCCGGGCGGGGAGGGGGCCAGCACGTCCATTTCGGCACGCGCAACTGTTCGGTCCAGTCCACGGGCAAGCAGAAACGCATCGAGGTCGCGCCGGGCTTCGCGCCGGGCGTGGTCTCCTACACCTTCGACGCCGCCCGGGTGCTGTCCGAGATCACGAACCACTCCCTGGCCATGGCCCGCGAGACCCGCTACGACAACGTGGGCACCTGGGAGTGGATCATCACCCCGCGCGGCGAGCCCTTCCTGATGGAGGTCAACACCCGCATCCAGGTGGAGAACGGCGTGTCCGCGGTCATCTCCAGGGTCAATGGCCAGCCGGTGGACATCATCACCGAGCAGATCCGCCTGGCCCTGGGTGAACCGTTGCGCTACACCCAGGAGGACATCACCTTCGAGGGCGTGGGCATCGAGTACCGGCTGGTGGCCGAGAACACGGCCAACCGGTTCACGCCCTGCGCAGGGACCATCACCCGCCTGGGCTGGCCCGAGCGCGACTGGTTGCAGGTGCACACCCATGTGCCCACGGATCGGCCCTACGAAATCCCCATGGAATACGACCCGAACCTGGCCCTGGCCATTGTCTGGGGTAACGACCTGGCCGAGGCCAAGGCGCGCGGGCTGGAGTTCCTGGACGGGCTGGTTCTGGAGGGCGAGTGCGGCGGGTCCGCCAATGAATTTTACAGCAACGTCGAGTATCTGAAAGCCAAGACCGGTAAACTCCTGGAGTTCTGAGCATGGACAGGGAACGAAGAATTCAGGGGCTCAGGGATCGGCTGGCCTACATCCGCGACATCTTCGCCAACCGCGACGACGAGTCCATCCGCTTGCTGGCCGCCAAGTTCGGCGAGCTCCTTGAGCGCCACCAGACCATGCCGGGCGGGGTCAAGCGCGAGGAACTGGCGCGCATCGCGGACCTGTTCGACTTTTCCGAGCGCAAGCTCGACACCACCCTGACGCCCATGGACCGGGTGCGCATCGTCCGCCATCCCCAGCGTATCTGCCTCAAGGACATCCTCGAGAACGTCTACGACAACTACACCGAGATCGGCGGGCGGGGCGAGTACAACATCGACCCGAGCATGCTCATCGCCCGGGCCGTGTTTTCCCGCAGGGTGGGGGACAAGGTCACCAACCAGATGGTCATGGTCATCGGCCAGGAAAAGGGCCACGGCGAGGCGTTCCGCAACGGCGGCTCGGTCAAGCCGTGGGGCAACGCCAAGGCCCTGCACTACATGAAGGTCGCCGAGACCGAGAACATCCCGGTGCACACCTTCGTGTTCACCCCCGGGGCGTATCCGGTGGAGGACTGGCCGGGCGCGGCTCAGCAGATCGCCCGCAACCTGTACGATCTGGCCGGGCTGCGCGTGCCCGTGGTGGCCGTGTTCTCCGAGGGCGGCTCGGGCGGGGCCGAGGCCATCGGCCTGGCCGACCGTCGGATCATGCTTTCCCACGGCTACTATTCGGTCATCTCGCCCGAGGGCGCGGCGGCCATCGAGGCCGGGCTGCGCAGCGGCGACCGGGCCACGCCCGAGCTCATCGAGAAGTGCGCCCGCCTGCTGTGCATCACCGCCGAGGACAACCTGCGCAACGGCTACGTGGACCGCGTGCTCCAGGAACCGCCGCTCGGGGCCCGGCCGTCCCACTACGATTTCTTCCGCGAGCTGCGGCGCGAACTGATCCAGACCACCAACGAGGTGGTCAGTTCGGTCAAGTCCATGAAGCTCTACCGGGCCATGGCCGTGCGCACCTCCAAGACCGACGACGCCGAGTCCATCTACATGCGCTGGACCCTGTCCCAGTCCGCCCTGGACCGGCTGGTGGAGCAGCGCCAGCGCAAGTTCCGGGCCATGAGCCGCCACGCGCGCCTGGACGGCACCGGGGTGATCACCCGCGCCGTGGCCGCCACCAGGGGGACCATATGGGCCGCCCATTCCTTTTTGCGCTACGACCTGCTGGGCCGCCAGAAGAGGCGGCTCAACGCCATGTTCGAGGACCTTGGGGCCGAGGCGCACCTGGTCCGGCACAAGGTGCTCATGCCGCTCAAGAAGACCCTGGACAAGATCCTGCCCGGCAACGGCGCCACGCAGCCCAAGGTGGGCGAGGCCGTGGTGGACCGGCTGACCCGGCTCTCCTGCCCGGAGGACGGGGCCTGTCTGGTGGGCAGCGAATGGGCCTGGACCAGCCCGCGCAGCCAGGAGGACCGGACTATTTCCTGCCCCAATGTGCGCACCCACCACTGCCCGGACCTGTGGGTGCCGGACCTGTTCGGCGATTTCGCCGGGGTCTGCCCGTCCTGCGGCCACCATTTCCCCATGGAGTACCGCTGGTACCTGCAGAACGTTTTCAATTACAGCGAGTCCAAGGAGTTCAACCAGCAGCTGGAGTCCATCAACCCCCTGGGCTACGAGAAGTTCGACACCAAGCTGGACAAGGCCAAGGAGCGGACCGGGCTCAAGTCCGCGTGCATCACCTTCGAGACCTCCATCGAGGAGGTGGACGCCGTGGTGGCCGTGCTCTGCGCGCCGTTTCGCGGCGGTTCGGTGGGCGCGGCCGAAGGCGAGAAGTTCATCCGCGCGGCCGAACGGGCCACGCGCAAGCGCCAGCCGTTCATCGCCTACGTGCACGGCACTGCGGGCATCCGCATCCAGGAGGGCGTCAACGGGGTCATCCAGATGCCGCGCTGCACCATCGCCGTGCGCCGCTATATCGACGCGGGCGGCCTGTACTTGGTGCTCTACGACACCAACTCCTACGCCGGGCCCGTGGCCAGCTTCCTGGGCTGCTCGCCGTACCAGTTCGCGGTGCAGTCCTCGAACATCGGCTTCGCCGGGCCGGGAGTCATCTCCGAGACCACGGGCATTGCCGTGCCGCCCAACTACCACAAGGCCTACCACGCCCTGTCGCGCGGCCACATTCACGGCATCTGGGACCGCCGGGAGGTCAAGAAGAACCTGCACCAGTCGCTCCTGACCATGGGCGGGCGCAACCTTTACTATCGCTGATTTTTATGAGACACCCCCCGTGCGCGCCCCGTGTTTGAAACAGGCACGAATCAGAGCGTAATAGAGGATAAATAGTGCTGAATATCAAAGAGTTGCTCGATAAAGTCAAGGCGTCTCCGTATCGCGAGATCGTGGTCCGCGCCCCGCACACCGGCGTGGTCTCGTTCGCGGCCGTCAAGCCCGGCGAGAAGGTCCACGGCCCGCGCGGCGAGTTCCTGGAAAAGCCCGGCACCCTGCTGGCCCACCTGACCCGCGAGAAGAACGAAAAGCCCATCCTGGCCCCGGAGAAGGGCGTCATCGAGGCCGTGCACACCCAGCACGAGGGCCAGTTCGTGGAGGCGGGCGAGCCGTTGGTGACCATCAAGCATTACATGACCCGCAAGGAAGTCATCGAACTGATCCTGCAGGAGGCCCTGTACCTGTTCCGCGCCCCGGAACGGGCCAAGTACTATTTTGTCCCCGAGGTGGACCAGAAGCTCAAGGTCTCGGGCAAGCGCTCGGTCAAGGTTCAGGACGGCATGGAATTTCTCATCGTGTCCCGCATGAAGCGGGAGACTCCTCTGGCCTATTCCGGGCCCGAGGGCATCATCTACTCCGTCTACTTCGGCCGCGGCGACAACGTGGACGAGGGCGAACCCCTCATCGGCGTCTGCCCCGAGGACCAGCTCATGGTCATCCAGGACGTGGTGGCCCGCATCCAGAGCGAGTGGGAAGAAGAGGCGTAGTCAAACTACCGGAGGCGCACTATGGGCAGATTGCTTCAGATTCGGGTGTCGGCGTGGACCTACAGCGAGGACGAGGTGCGCAACACGTGGCCGTCCCTGTGGAAGCTGGCCTGGCAGGACAGCAACGCCATCCCCAAGAAAGGCGTCATGGAGCTGGCCGACGCGGTCTTCGACGCGGTCCGGGCCGGGCTCATCCCCGACGACCAGGCCAAGGCCCTCAAGGAGAATGCCGAAAAGGCCGACGAACTGCGCCAGTCCATTGAAAAGGCGCTCGGCGACTGGCAGCCCGGCGAGGCGGACAAGCTGACCTATGCCCTGGAAGATACCATGGACGCGCTGGAAGACATTGCCGCCGATTTTTGATATTGCATTGAGACCGACGAATCATATCCCTGTAAGGAGTTGAAATGGCTGGCAGCTTGAATAAAGTAATTCTCATCGGCAGACTGGGGCGCGACCCCGAGTTGTCCTATACCCCCAACGGTCAGGCCCGTTGCAAATTCTCCATCGCCACGGACGAGGGATACCGCGACCGGCAGACCGGCCAGCGGGTCGAAAAGACCGAGTGGCACAACATCGTGGCCTGGCGCCAGACCGCCGAATTCTGCGGCAACTACCTCGGCAAGGGCCGTCTGGTCATGGTCGAGGGCAAGCTTCAGACCCGCAAGTGGCAGGACCAGGCCAGCGGCCAGGACCGCTACATGACCGAGGTCGTGGCCGACAACGTGCAGGGACTGGACCGTGCTCCCGACGGCCAGCAGCCCGCCCCGCAGGGCGGCTACCAGCAGCAGGGCGGCTACCAGCAGCAGGGCGGCTACCAGCAGCAGGGCGGATACCAGCAGAACCGCCCGCCGCAGAACCGTCCGCCGCAGAACGGCTACCCGCAGGAACCGCCCCAGCAGGATGACGAGGACCTCGGTCCCGCTTTCCCGTCCGAGGCCAGCGGCATGGACGACGTGCCGTTCTGATCCGGCGGTTTCAGTCGGCCGGTGCCGGGGACTTGTTTCCGGGCCGGTGAACGGACAGATTTTGAGGGTGGCTTCGGTCACCCTTTTTTTTTTGCGCCCGGAGGGGGCGGCCCTAAGTGTAGCAGATGATGTTCTGGAACACGACGGTGTCCGAGGCCGCCCGGTACTGGTGGGCCACGTCCGCGTGAAAGCGGTGGGCCTGCCCCGGCTTGAGGCGGTGCACCCGGCCCTCGTGGATCAGGTCCAGCACGCCGCTGATGGTCACCGCGTGCTCCACCACCCCGAACCGGTGGGCGGGGGACCGCTGGTGGTGCCGATTGGTCAGGGTGACCTCGAACATCTCCATGCGCGTGGCCGCGTCAAAGGGGAAGATCACCTTGATGGCCATGTCCGCGTCGTTGGGGAAGGGCACCTGGCGGAAGTCGGACCCGGCCTTGCCCGCGAAGAACGACGAGAAGGACAGGTTCAGCCCGCTGGCGATCTTCCACAGGGTGGCGATGGTCGGCGCGGACTCCAGCCGTTCGATCTGTCCGAGCATGGCCTTGGACACGCCCGTGAGCAGGGCGGCCTTGTCCAGGCTCATTTCCCGTTCCTTTCTGCACGTCTTCAGTCGATCGGCTATGGCCGACCGGATGTCGCTCGGCGGCATGGTTTCTCCTTGTACGTTATAACGTACGGTGGTACATTGCGCGCTGTGCGTTATGGCGCACGAGAAGGTTGTTAGCAGGAGCCTGCGGGCCGGGCAAGGAAAACCGGTTCGGCGGGGAAACAAGGAGGACTCACATGGCGGCGGGATTGAGCAGAAGTGCGCAACGGGTTCAGGATTTCCTGTCAAAGCAAGGGGATGAATTCGACGTCCGGGAGCTGGCCTCGTCCACCCGGACCGCCCGCGAAGCAGCGGACAGCATCGGCTGCACCGTGGCGCAGATCGCCAAGTCCCTGGTCTTCCGCGAGGGGACCTCGGGCGAGCCGATTCTGGTGGTGGCCTCGGGCGTCAACCGGGTGGACGCGGCCAAGGTACGCGCCGCCGCATCCCTGGACCTGCACAGGGCAGATGGTAATTTCGTCAAGGATCGCACCGGATTCGCCATCGGCGGCATCCCACCGGTGGGGCACGCGGCGCCCCTTCGCACCGTGCTGGACCAGGATCTGAAACAGTATGCGGAGATATGGGCGGCGGCCGGAACGCCGCATGCGGTCTTCCGGCTGACCCCGGACCGGCTCGGGGCGCTCACGGGCGGGCAATGGATCGACCTGCGCGAGGAGGAATGACCCTTTCCCGAACTCTATTCCCTTTATTTCCAGAAGGTTGTTGCTGCGGGCCGTGTCTTTGGACACGGCCTTTGTCTTGTTTTGGACCAGGCGAGCTGGCCGTCGCGATCAGGCCCATAGCGAACCGCCCAGGACCGGATGCAGAAAGCGTCCGACAGGATCCATGGGCGATTTTACCTTGAAATAATGACCCATTTGCCGATTTTTATGTGTCAAAAAGATACAGTTTGTAATACTATGAAATAATTGAACTTAGTCATAAGATAGGCCCGAAACGGCCAAAATGACCCAAGTAGGATGGGAAAAATGTCACAAGGGTACGCTGCCCGATTTGGGCATAATGCCTTACTATGCCAGTATAAACATAATGGACCGATTCTTGCTCAGGGGGGGGTGTCGCAGCGATGCGGCGCGCTTGTCCGGGTTCCGTTTCTTCAGTCGCAACGGCGGAACTGTGTGGCGGTCGTAGAAGAGGCCGAGGGCGGTTCGCGGATCTGTCGGTGAATGGAAAAGTGACCGCATGTCCGAATTTGGATTGTCTCTTTTTCCAGAATGTTGCTGGAGAGAGGCGTGGTTTCAGGCAGGCTTTTGCCACGTTTTCGGCTTGTTGGAAGTGGTGTTGTGTTCGAAAAATGCACACATAACATAATGAAAATTTTAATCTAAATTCGAAAGAGGCGGTTGACCTCCTCCATCCATCGGAATATGTTAGGTCCAAGTCGGCATAATCGTTCACATGCCGAAGCTTTGGTTGCAAACGGGCATCCAGGGGGTCGTGTACCCCAAGATTATGCCTGTTTGGACATAAAATTCGCCCGGTTGGAGATGGAAGGGCAATTGTCGTCCCTGCGGCTAGGGACGGCGGACCATATTCGGAGTCTTTAGTGGAGGAGCAATGAAGACCGTTCCCGTACAGGATGCCGTCGGCATGGTACTTTGCCACGACATGACCAAGATTGTCCCCGGGGAAACCAAGGGGCCGGTGTTCCGCAAGGGACACATCATCATGGAGGAGGATGTCCAGACGCTGCTCGAGATAGGCAAGGAGCACATCTACGTTCTGGACATGGAAAAGGGCTGCATTCACGAGAACGAGGCCGCCCACCGCATCGCCAACGCGGCCGTAGGCCCCCACATCACCCTGTCGGACGTGTCCGAAGGGCGCATCAATTTCATCGCCGAACCCGGCCTCCTCGACGTCAACGTCGAGGCCCTGCACCGCATCAATTCCATCGAAGAGGTCGTCCTGGCCACGTTGCACACGGGCCAGCAGGTCACCGAGACCCGTCCCGTGGCCGGCACCCGCGTGGTCCCGCTGGTCATCAACGAGGAAAAGATCCGGCAGGTGGAGGCCATCTGCGCCGAGTACGACTACGTGGTCGGCATCCGTCCCTTCCGGCGGCTGTCCGTGGGCCTGGTGACCACCGGCAGCGAGGTTTACCACGGCCGCATCAAGGACAAGTTCGGGCCGGTCATCCGAAAGAAATTCTCCACACTCGGGTCCGAGGTCATGGGCCAGACCCTGACTTCCGACGACCCGGCCATGACCCGCGACGCCATCATGGCCTTCATCGCCGGCGGCGCGGAGATGGTTGTGGTCACCGGCGGCATGTCCGTCGACCCCGACGACCAGACGCCCACGGCCATCCGGCTGACCGGCGCGGACGTCGTCACCTACGGTTCACCCACGTTCCCCGGCGTCATGTTCATGGTCGCCGAGTTGAACGGTGTGCCCATTCTCGGGCTGCCGGGGTGTGTCATGTACTACCGGGCGTCCGTGTTCGATCTGATCGTCCCGCGCCTGCTGGCCGGGGAGAAGATCACCCGGGAAGACATCGTGTCCTTGGGGCATGGAGGTTTTTGCGCAACCTGCGAGGTCTGCCGCTACCCCATCTGTCCCTTTGGTAAATAGATAACGGTTCCTTGGGAATCTAACCTATCTGCTCTGCGAGACAGTGAGAACAAATTAGGAGGAAAACTGTCATGATCAAACGGACGCTCCAAGTAAACGGAGTCTCCAGGAACGTCGTGTGCGAGCCTGAAGAATCCCTGGCCAACGTGTTGCGCCAGAACCTGGGACTGACCAGTGTGAAGATCGGTTGCGGCACCGGCCAGTGCGGCAGCTGCACCATCCTGCGCGATGGCAAGCTGGTCCGGTCCTGTACCGTCAAGATGAAGCGGGTCAAGAACAACACCCAAATCATGACCCTTGAGGGTCTCGGTACTCCCGACAACCTGCATCCCATCCAGATGGCCTGGATCGCCTTCGGCGGCGCGCAGTGCGGCTTCTGCTCGCCCGGCTTCCTGGTCTCCACCTACGCGCTGCTGACCGAGAATCCCAGCCCGACCCGCGACGAGGTCCGCGACTGGTTCCAGCAGCACAAGAACGTCTGTCGCTGCACCGGCTACAAACCCCTGGTGGACGCCGTCATGGCCGCCGCCGAGGTCATGCGCGGCGACAAGCCCATGGACGATCTGATCTTCAAGATCCCCGAGGACGGCCGCATCTGGAACACCCATTATCCGCGCCCCTCCGCCGTGGCCAAGGTCACCGGCACCTGGGACTTCGGCGCCGACATGGGCCTGCGCCTGCCCCCCGGAACCCTGCACTGCGAGCTGGTCCAGGCAGAGGTCTCCCATGCCAACATCCTGTCCATCGACACGACCGAGGCCGAGGCCGTCCCCGGCGTGTACAAGGTCGTGACCCACAAGGACGTCAAGGGCAAGAACCGCATCACCGGCCTGATCACCTTCCCGACCAACCTCGGCGACGGCTGGGATCGTCCCATCCTGTGTGATGAGAAGGTCTTCCAGTACGGCGACGCCATCGCCATCGTCTGCGCGGATTCCCCCGCAGCCGCCAAGGCGGGCGCGGCCAAGGTCAAGGTCGAGCTCGAGCAGTTGCCCGAGTACATGAGCGCTCCGGCGGCCATGGCCGAGGACGCCATCGAAATCCATCCCGGCACCCCCAACGTCTACTATATCCAGAAAGAGGCCAAGGGACCGGACACCAAGCCCATCTTCGACAGCGCCGACGTTGTCGTCGAGGGCGACTACTACACGCAGCGCCAGCCGCACATGCCCATCGAGCCGGACGTAGGGTTCGCCTACATCGGGGATGAGGGCAAGCTGGTCATCCACTCCAAATCCATCGGCATCCACCTGCACCTGCTCATGATCGCCCCCGGTCTGGGCGTGGAGCCCGCGAACATGGTCCTGGTCCAGAACCCCACCGGAGGCACCTTCGGCTACAAGTTCTCCCCGACCATGGAAGCGCTCGTCGGCGCGGCCGCCCTGGCCACCGGCCGTCCGGTCTACCTGAACTACACCTGGAAACAGCAGCAGCAGTACACCGGCAAGCGTTCGCCGCAGTTCACCACCGTGCGCCTGGCCTCCACCAAGGACGGCAAGCTGCTCGGCATGGAGACCGACTGGACCGTGGACCACGGCCCGTACTCCGAGTTCGGCGACCTGCTGACCCTGCGCGGCGCGCAGTACATCGGCGCGGGCTATGACATCCCGGCCATCCGCGGCGAGGGCCGCACCGTCTGCACCAACCACTGCTGGGGCGCGGCCTTCCGCGGCTACGGCGCTCCCGAGGCGGAGTTCCCCTCCGAGGTGTGCATGGACGAGCTGGCCGAGAAGCTGGGCATGGACCCGCTGGAACTGCGTTACAAGAACGTCTACCGCAAGGGTTCCACCACCCCCACCGGCCAGGATCCCGAGGTCTACTCCCTGCCTGAGATGATCGACAAGGTCCGTCCCAAGTACGAGGAGTTCAAGAAGTACGCCGCCGAGCACTCCACCCCCGCCAAGAAGTTGGGCGTGGGCGTGTCCATCGGCGTGTACGGCTCCGGCCTGGACGGCCCGGACACCGCCGAGGTCGACATCGCCCTGAACGAGGACAACACCGTCACGGTGTACTCCGCGTGGGGCGACCACGGCCAGGGCGCGGACATGGGCACCCTGGGCACGGCCCACGAGGCCCTGCTGCCCCTGAACCTGACCCCCGACCAGATTCATCTGATGATGGGCGACACGAGCTTCGCTCCCGCGGCCGGTCCGGCCGGCGGCAGCCGCTCCCAGGTCGTTGTCGGCCAGGCCACCAAGAACGCCTGCGACCAGCTCGTGGCCGCCATGAAGAAGCCCGACGGCTCCTTCCGCACCTACGACGAAATGGTCGCCGACGGCTTGGAACTGCTGTACCACGGTAAGTGGTCCGCTCCGGCCAACGACTGCGACGCCAACGGCCAGGGCAACCCGTTCTGCTGCTACATGTACGGCGTGTTCCTGTCCCTGGTTTCCGTGGACACCGCCACCGGCAAGACCACGGTCGAGAAGATGGTCACCGTGGCCGACATCGGCGTGGTCAACAACTTCCTCCTGGTCGACGGCCAGATCCACGGCGGCGTGGCCCAGGGCATCGGCCTGGCGCTGACCGAGGATTACGAGGACATCAAGAAGCACGCCAACATGGCCGGTGCGGGTATCCCCTACATCAAGGACATCCCGGACGACATGGAGATCATCTACGTGGAGACCCCGCGTCCCGACGGTCCCTTCGGCGCTTCCGGCGTCGGCGAGATGCCGTTGACCGCCCCGCATGCGGCGATCATCAACGCCATCTACAACGCCTGCGGCGCGCGTATCCGTCATCTGCCCGCCTACCCCGAGAAGGTGCTCGCCGCTCTCAAGGGCTAGTTGGAAAACCATAACAATTGCGGCCCATGCCTTGGCATGGGCCGCTTTTTTCCGTAAGTGGGGAGCCATGGAACAAGCGGAACTGAGACAATGGGAAAACCGGTGTATTCAGGAAGAGTCGCCCAAGTGCGCGGCGGCCTGTCCCCTGCATGTCGACGCCCGTGAGTGCTGTTCCCTGCTGGCGGCAAGGCGCGTTGACAAGGCGTGGGCCGTGCTGGCCAAGACCATGCCCCTGCCGGGCGTGCTGGCCCGGACCTGCGACGCGCCGTGCAAGGCGGCCTGCCTGCGCGGGGAGAAGGGCGGCCCCATCGAGATGGGCGCCCTGGAGCGGTTCCTGGCGGACGCGGCCCAACCGGCCAAGCCGCCCCGGCCCCTGCCGCGCAACGGCAAGAGCGTGGCCGTCATCGGCGGCGGCATGACCGGCCTGTGCGCGGCCTGGGAGAGCGCCCGCAAGGGGTTCGCCGTGACCGTGTACTGCACCGAGCCCGACGTGGGCGCCGAGTTGCCCGAAGGGGTGCTTGACGGGGAGCTCGCGGCCATGGACCGCATGGGCGTGGCCATCGAGCGGGGCGCGACCCAGACCCCGGACCTGGTCGAGGCCCAGTTGGAGGAGCGCGACGCGGTCTTCGTGGACAGCGACGCCGTGCCCGAACCCCTTCGTTATTTCGGCGAGCCCGACGAGGTCACGCTCGGCACCAACCGGCTCGGGCTGTTCGCCAGCCGCGCGGGCGAAATCTCGCCGGTGTTCCAGGCGGCGGCCGGACGGCGCGCGGCCAATTCCATCATGCGTTTTTCCCAAGGCGTGTCCATGGTCAAGAGCCGCGAGCTCGAAGGGCCGTACGACACGCGCCTATACACCAGCCTGACCAAGGTCGAATCGGCGGAGCCGGTGCCTGTGGGCGACGGCTACGACGAATCCGCCGCCGTTCGGGAGGCCGCCCGCTGCCTCAAGTGCGAATGCATGGAGTGCGTCAAGGGGTGCGTCTACCTCAGGCACTACAAGCAGTACCCCAAGGTCTACGTCCGCCAGGTCTACAACAACGAGGCCATTGTCCGGGGCACGCGACAGGCCAACAAGATGATCAACTCGTGCATGCTTTGCGGGCTGTGCGACACGGTCTGCCCAGAGGACTTCGCCATGGGCGACGTCTGCCTGGAGGCGCGGCGGAACATGATCGCCAAGGGGACCATGCCGCCCTCGGCCCACGAGTTCGCCCTGCGCGACATGGCCTTCGCCGACGGCGACAAGTGCGCCCTGGCCCGGCACGCTCCGGGCGCGACCGAGAGCGAATACGTCTTTTTCCCCGGCTGCCAGCTGACCGCCACCGATCCCGGCGGGGCGGAGCGCGCCTATGCGGACCTCCGCGAGCGGCTGGGCAAGGTCGGGCTCATCCTGCGCTGCTGCGGCGCTCCGGCCGCCTGGTCCGGGCGCGACGCCCTGTTCCAGGAGTCCCTGGCCGAGCTCAAGGCGGCCTGGGAGGGGCTCGGCTCTCCGCGCATCATCGCGGCCTGCCCCTCCTGCATCAAGATTCTGCGTCAGGCCATGCCCGAGGCGGAGATCGTCTCCCACTGGTCCATCCTGAGCGCGCTGGGGTTGCCCGGTACCGCCCTGAAGACCGGCGGGACCCTGGCCGTGAACGATCCGTGCGCGGCCCGCGAGGACGGGGCGCTGCGCAGTGAAGTGCGCGGCCTGCTCGACGCTCTCGGGGTGTCCATGGTCGAGCCGGAGTACAGCGGCGAGTTGACCCAGTGCTGCGGCTACGGCGGTCTGCTCAACGAGGTCGATCCCGATCTCGGCCATGCCGCCGCCCAGGCGCGGGCAGACGCCGTGGACGAGGACTACGTGACCTACTGCGCCATGTGCCGGGAGATGATCGCCCGGACCGGCAAGAAGGCCATGCACCTCTACGACCTGATTTATCCCGGCGAGGGCGGGGCGGGCGAGCGGCCCACTCCCGGCCATTCCGAGCGGCGCGAGAACCGCGTCCATCTGCGCGAAAAGCTCCTGCGCGAGCTCTGGAGCGAGGCGGACGGCGTCGCGGCCGAGGATTTCGAAAAGGTCAGGGTGGCCTGCACCGAAGCGGCCGCGGCAACCTTGGAGGCGCGGCGCATTCTCTTGAGCGACGTGCAGAAGGTTCTGCTCCAGGCGGAGCGGTCCGGCAGGCATCTGGTCCACGGCGAGACGGGCCGCTTCCTGGCCTCGTACCGCCCGGCCGTGGTGACCTACTGGGTGGAATACGAACCGGCGGAAGACGGGTACCTGGTGCACAACGCCTGGTGCCACCGCATGAAGATAGAGGGAGGGCAGCCATGAGCATGATTACGGTGCCGGGAACCGGAGCGGACGGCTGGCGATGCGGCCCCTGCGACGAGGACCTGGTCATGAAACCGGTGGATCTGACCTATCTCAACTCCCAGTTCAACGTGGAGCTGCCCGTCTGCCCCAAGTGCGGCTACGTGCTCATCCCCGAACAGCTGGCCCTGGGCAAGATGCATCAGGTGGAGCAGTTGCTGGAGGACAAGTAGCCTTGGCCCTCGCGCCGGGCCCGCTGTGGGAGCGCGAGGAACTGCGCGCCGTGGCCGGGGAGACGCTCCGGCCCGGCGGCTTCGAGTTGACCGACCGGGCGGCGGACCATATCGGCCTGGTGCCGGGTTGGCGGGTCCTGGACGTCGGCGCGGGCCTCGGAGCCACCGTGGCCCGGCTGCGTTCGCGCCACGGCGTAAGCGCCTGGGGCGTGGAGCCCTCGGCCGCCCAGCTTGAGCGGGCGGACCGCCCGCAGGGGCTCATCCGGGCGCGCGGCGACCGATTGCCCTTCAAGGCCGGGACCTTCGACGCGCTGTTTTGCGAATGCGTCCTCTCCCTGGTCGACGACCGGCCCGGCGGGCTGGCCGAATTTCACCGGGTGCTCAAGCCCGGCGGTTTCCTGGTCTTGTCCGATCTGTGCGCGTTCAGCCTGTGCGCGTCTGGCCCCTCGTTGGGCGGCGGCGCGTCCTGCGCGGACCGGGCGGCGCCCCTGGACCGGACCGCCCGGATGGTCCGCGACGGCGGCTTCGCCGTCGAACTGCTGGAAGACCACTCCGCCCACCTGCGTGACCTGGCGGCCCGCCTGGCCTGGACCGCCGAGGGAATCGCCTGCGGCTGCGGGCGGGGGATGGGATATTTTCTGATGATCGCGCAAAAGCAAGGAGCATAGCGATGCTGGACGATGCCGGACTTCGCGTCATGGAATTGGCCGGAAAGGGATATTGCTGCAGCCAGATGATGGTCATCATGGCCCTGGACGAGATGGACCGCGAGGAACCGGACCTGGTGCGGGCCGCGGGCGGCCTGTGCAACGGCCTGGGCGACTGCTCCGGGCCGTGTGGCGTGCTCACGGGCTCGGTCCTGGCCCTGGGGCTGTATGCGGGCAAGGGCATGGACATGGAGGAGCCGGTGGACACGCTGCCGGTCATGCTCGAGACCCTGCGCGACTGGTTCGGGGAGCGGACCCTGGAATACGGCGGGACCACCTGCGCGGCCATCCTGGACGGCGGCTGCGGCCAGCCCCACCCCACCCGCTGCGGCGGGCTGGTCTCCGAGGCCAACGCCAAGATCCGCGAGATCCTGGTGGACAACGGGCTGGACCCGGCCGAGGGACGCGAGTTGCCGTGATTTTGAGCCCGAGGAGCGTCTGCCCGGTCTGTCTGAAGCCGATTCCCGCAGAACACGAGACCGTGGGCGACGAGACCTTTCTGGTCAAGACCTGCCCGGACCACGGCGCATTCCGCACCGTGATCTGGCGCGGCGAGCCGTCGTTCGCCTCCTGGGCGCGGCCCAAGGTCCCGTCCGGTCCGCGCAGGGCGTTCACGCCGGTGGAGCGGGGCTGCCCGCTGGACTGCGGGCTGTGCGACGCCCACCGCCAGCACACCTGCACCGCGCTCATCGAGGTCACCTGGCGCTGCGACCTGGGCTGCCCGGTCTGCTTCGCCTCGTCCGGCACGTCGGCCCCGCCCGATCCGTCCATGGAGGCGCTGGGCCGGTTGTTCGACCGGGTGGAGCTGGCCTCGGGCCACTGCAACATCCAGCTTT
The DNA here is from genome assembly GCF_041414475.1 of Pseudodesulfovibrio karagichevae. Classification (NCBI taxonomy): domain Bacteria; kingdom Pseudomonadati; phylum Thermodesulfobacteriota; class Desulfovibrionia; order Desulfovibrionales; family Desulfovibrionaceae; genus Pseudodesulfovibrio; species Pseudodesulfovibrio karagichevae. The sequence continues at coordinate 66,445 of NZ_JBGLYH010000010.1, read as the reverse complement.
CGGGCGGCGAACCCACCGTGCGCGAGGACCTTCCCGAGATCATCCGGCTGGGCAAGGCCAAGGGCTATCCGTTCATCCAACTGAACACCAACGGGCTCCGGCTCGGGCGCGAGCCGGGGTATGCGGCCCGGCTGGCCGAGGCCGGGCTGGACTCGGTCTTCCTCCAGTTCGACGGCACCGAGGACCCTATCTTCCGGGCTCTGCGGGGCCGCCCTCTGCTCGAGACCAAGCTTGCGGCCCTGGACGCCCTGGCCGAGGCCGGGGTGGGCATCATCCTGGTGCCCACGCTGGTGCCGGGCGTCAACGACAATAACCTGGGCGACATCCTCCGGCTGGCCGTGGACCGCTCCCCGGCCGTGCGCGGGGTGCATTTCCAGCCGGTCAGCTACTTCGGGCGCTATCCGGAGCAGCCGGGCGACGAGGAGCGCATCACCCTGCCCGAGATCATGCGCGGGCTGGAGGCCCAGACGGGCGGGATGCTCAAGGCCGTCGATTTCCGGCCGCCGGGCTGCGAGCACGCCTTCTGCTCCTTCCACGCCAACTACGTGGTCGACGAGGCGGGCGGGCTGACCCGGCTGTCCTCGGGCGGTGAATGCGGCTGTACGCCGCGCCCGGCCTCGGAAGGGGCGGACGCGGCCAAGGCGTTCGTCAAGCGCCAGTGGAGTTCGCCGGACCGGCAGCTGCCCATGGCCTTCGACGCCGCGCCGGACTGCGGGGCCGAGGCGGACGGACCCGAGGACGCCCTGGACGCCTTTATCCGGCGGGCTGTCACCCACACCCTGGCCGTGTCGGCCATGGCCTTCCAGGACTGCTGGACCCTGGATCTGGAGCGGCTCAAGGGCTGCTGCATCCACGAGGTCTCGCCGGACGGGCGGCTCATCCCGTTCTGCGCCTACAACCTGACGTCCATGGGCGGCGAAACCCTGTACCGGGGGAAGTGTCATGGGCCGATCCAATCTTGATTCCTGGCTGGCCGGACGCATGGACCGGGACACGGTCCCGACCGGCCCCGAACTGCGCGCCTGGCAGCTTGACCGGCTGCGGGAGCTGGTGGACCACGCCCGCCGGGGCAGCCCGTTTTACAACCGCCACCTTGAAGGCGCATCCTGCGCGGATCTGGACTCCCTGGAGGCCTTTTCCCGGCTGCCGGAGATCTCCCCGGAGCAGCTGCGGACCAACCCGGACGCGCTGCTCAGCGTGTCCCGCGACGACATAGAGCGGGTGGTCACCCTGTCAAGCTCCGGCACCACGGGCGCGCCCAAGCGTATCTTCCATACCGCCGACGACCTCGAGGCCACGGTGGACTTTTTCAGCTGGGGCATGGCCAACATGGTCGAGCCGGGCGGGACCGCGCTGGTGCTCCTGCCCGGAGCGCGTCCCGGCGGGGTGGGGCAGCTGCTCGACGAGGCCCTGTCGCGGCACGGCTCGCGGGCCGTGGCCTTCGGCGAACTGACGGACGCCGGGGCCGCCGTGGACCGCTGCCTGGCCGAGAAGGCCACCTGCGTGGTCGGCTCCCCGGCCCACATCAATCTTCTGGCCCACGCCTGGGCGGCGCGCGGCCTGCCCAAGGGGGCGATCCGGTCCGCGCTGCTGTGCTGGGACGTGATTCCGGACGCAGTGTGCGCGAGCGTGGCCGAGCTTCTGGGCTGCCGGGTCTTCCGCCATTGGGGCATGATCGAGACCGGCCTGGGCGGGGCCGTGGAGTGCGCGCCCGGTTCGGGCATGCACCTGCGCGAGACCGATGTCTACGTCGAGATCGTGGACCCGCTTACGGGCGCGCTGCTCCCGGACGGCGAATTCGGCGACATGGTCGTGACCACGCCGCTCAAGTTGGGCATGCCGCTCATCCGCTACCGCACCGGGGACGTGGGACGCATCCTGGCCGGGGAGTGCCCCTGCGGCAGCCCGCTGCGCAGGCTGGACCCGCTGATCCGGCGCAGGCATGACGGGGTGCCGTTGCCGTCCGGCCCCCTGGCCCTGCGGGAGTTGAACGAGGTTTTGTACGGCGTGCCGGGCGTGGCGGATTTTGCGGCCCGGCTGGCGGGCTCCACCCTGCGCCTGACCGTGTGCGGCGACGCCCCGGCAAAAACGGTCCTGGCGGCCCTGGAGGGGCTGCCCGCCGTGGCCGGAGGGCTCGCAGCCGGGACGCTCCGGGTGGATATCGAAAACAAGCATAGCGCCGCTCCGGCCGTTCCGGGTCTGGACAAGCGGCGCATAGTCATGGGGAGTTGATTCATGAAAGCGTTTGTGCGTGACGTGGCCGGGCTGGTGCGGGCCGGGGAGCCCTTTGTCCTGGTCACGGTGGTGGAGAGTTCCGGGTCCACGCCGAGGTCCTCGGGCGCGAAGATGGCCGTGCGCCGGGACGGGACCATCCTCGGCACCGTTGGCGGCGGCCTGGGCGAGGCGCGTGCATGCGGGGCCGCCGGGAAGATGCTCGCCAACGGCGCGGCCGACGGCGAGGCGCGGCTGATGTTCGTGGACATGACCCAGGAACTGGCCGCGGACTCGGACATGATCTGCGGCGGCGGACTGTCCATGCTCCTGGAGATGGCCGCGCCGGACGGAGAGTGCGCCCGCGCCTACGCCGAACTCGACGGGATGTTGCGCAAGGGCGTCCCCGCCACGCTGATGACCCGCATCCAGAACGGCGACGCCCCGCGCGCCGTCGGGCACGAACTCGTCGCGGGCAGGCCGAAAGGCGACGTGCCGGTCTTCACCCGGGACAACGATCCCATGGTCCTGGCCGAGCCGTTCATCCCGCCCGCGCCGCTGTACATCTTCGGGGCCGGGCACGTGTCCCGGTTCACCGCGCGGGTGGCGGCCATGGTCGGCTTCCGCACCGTGGTCCTGGACGACCGCGAGGAGTACGCCAATCGCGAACGGTTCCCCGAGGCGGACGAGGTGGTCGTCCTGCCGTCCTTCGCCGGGTGCTGCGACGCCTTCAAGGACGACGCCGAGGCGTTCGTGGTCATCGTCACGCGCGGCCACCTTCATGACCGCACCGTCCTGGCCGAGGCCCTGCGCACCAGAGCGCGCTACGTGGGCATGATCGGCAGCTCCACCAAGCGCAACAAGATTTACGACTCCCTGCTGGCCGACGGCTTCACCCGGGCGGACCTCGATCGCTGCTACAGCCCCATCGGCCTGCCGCTGGGCGGCCAGACGCCCGAGGAGATCGCGGTCAGCATCGTGGGCGAACTGATCAAGGTCCGGGCGGGCAAGGCATGACGGCCAGGTTCTCGGCGATCATCCCGGCGGCCGGGCTCTCCTCGCGCATGGGCCGGTTCAAGCCGTTGCTGCCGCTCGACGGCGGCACGGTCCTGTCGCGCTGCGTCCGGCTGTTCAGGCAATGCGGCGTGGAGCGCATCGTGGTGGTCACGGGCAAGCGCGCGGACGAGGTAGCGGCCTGCGCCATGGAGGCCGGAGCCATGGCCGTGCACAACCCGGCCTTCGAGCAGGGTATGTACTCCTCGGTCCTGACCGGGGTGCGGGCCCTGGGGGCGGACCCGGAATCTTTTTTCATGCTCCCGGCGGACATTCCCCTGGTGCGGCCCGAGACCGTGCGCAGGCTCATGGACGAATTCGTACGCACCCGGCCCTCGGTGCTCTATCCCCGGTTCGGCGGGGAGCGCGGCCATCCGCCGTGCATCAACGCCGAGGTGGTTCCGGCCATCCTGGAGCACGACGGGACCGGCGGGCTGCGGGCGGTGCTGGACGGCTTCGAGCAGGACGCCCGCAACCTGGACGTGGCCGATTTCGGGACCGTCCACGACCTGGACCATCCCGAGGACTACGAACTGGCCCTGGCCGTGGCCGGGATCGGCTACCCGCTCGAGGACGAGTGCGCGGAGTTGTTTCGGCTGCATGGAATTTTAGACCATATCCTCGGCCATTGCCGGGCCGTGGCCGCCGTGGCCGTGGCCCTGTGCGAGCGGCTGAACGACCGTCTGGGGGACCGGCCCGGCGCTGTCCATCTGAACCCCGGCCTGGTGCTCGGCGCGGCCCTGACCCACGACATCGGCAAAGGCACCAAGCGGCACGAGGCCGCCGGGGCGGAACTGCTCCGCGAATACGGGTTCCCCGACGCCGCCGACATCGTGGCCGCCCATTTCGACGTGGCCCTGGCCGACGATGCGCCCATCACCGAGAAGGAGGTCGTCTTCCTGGCCGACAAGCTGGTCCGCTGCCACGGTCCGGTTCCCCTCAAGGGGCGCTATCTGGAGAAGGTGGAGATGTACAGGCACGAAGAGGGCGCGGAGGAGGCCATCCTGGGCCGGATGGGCCGCGCCGAGGCGGTCATGGCCCGGTTCGACCGCGAAATGAACGGTTCGTCCGAGCGCATCGCCCGGGAGGCCCTGGCATGATCGTGCTCCTGCGCCATGGCTGGACCGAAGGCGGCAAGGGGCGGTGCGTGGGCCGCACGGCCCTGCCTCTTTCGCCCGAAGGACGGACCCAGGCCCTGAGCCTGATCGACGACCTGGGCGGGATTCCGTTCGCGCGGTTGTGTTCGAGCCCGGCGAGCCGGGCGCAGGCCACCGTCGCCCCCCTGGCCGAGCGGCTGGGACTGGGGGTGGAGATTCTGCCCGCGCTGGACGAGATCGACATGGGCGCGTGGGACGGCCTGTCCTTCAACGAGATCCGCGCGCGCTTCCCCGAGGAGTACGCGGCGCGCGGGCAGCGGCTCGGCAACTACCGTGCGCCGGACGGCGAGAGCTTCGCGGACGTGGCCGAGAGGGCCATGGCGGCGCTGGCCGAACTGGCCGCGGGGCCGCAGCCGGTGCTGGTCACGACCCACGCGGGCGTGATCCGGTCCGTGCTCTGCCGGGTGACCGGCCATCCCCTGGACGGCCTGTTCCGGTTCTCGCCGGGGTGCGGACGGTGCACGGTCCTGCGCCCGAACGGGACGTTCGAACTCGTCGCGGATGACGTGTTCGCCCGGAGCGTGCGCGATCTGCTCTGACCGGCGGTTAGGTCTTCCTACGTCCGTCTCTGGACGTATTTCGAATTGCTGGAATAGAAGATGTTGTAGACCAGTGTGAGCAGGCAGGCGAAGGCCGCCGAGCCGATGCCTATGGCCACGTTGTAGAAGGGCGGCGCGGTCAGGGCCAGCCGGATGAGCAGGGTGGCCAGGGCGAACCCGGAGTTGCGGAAGACCGCCCGGAACTCGGGCAGGAAGCGCTGGGCAATGAGCACCAGCATGATGTCGCTGAAGATCAGCACCGTGTAGAAATTCTTGAAGAAATGGTACGGATGCTCGCCGCGCAGCACGTGCAGCCCGTTCTGCAGGCCCATGCCCACGAAGATGGCCAGCATGACCAGGGCGACGAGTTTCTTGGCGGCCACGAACTTGAACAGCGGGGTGCCCCCCTTGAGGGTTTCGTCCAGGTTGCGGCGCAGCAGCCCGTAGACGCCGAGCAGGCAGAAGATGACCACGGCCCCGCAGCCGTCCGAGATGAGCATCCACAGCTCGGTCTCGTGGCCGGTGATGGCGATGGGCTCCGGGAAGTCCGCCAGGGTCTTGAAGGCGTCCCGGAGCAGGATGAGGGCCAGAATCTCGAACTGCTTGCCCACGGACTTGGAGATGGAGCAGGGCAGGGTGAAGATCAGGCCGACGACCTCGAGGACCAGGACCAGGGTGAAGGCCAGGTTGATGGCCATGAAGTGGCTGGTCGGGATCATGGGCGCGAGCTGTCCGGTGATCCATCCCTGGCGTTTCATCTCGATGACGATGAGCGCGAGGACGAAGACCACCACCAGGAACCCGGCCACGGCGCGCTGGGTGCTGTCCTTCTCCCAGAAGTGGTGCAGGGGGTCGAAGGTAAAGGTGACCAGGTCGTATATCTTGTGCATGGGATGTATCATGATGCCTCTACAAGTAAATCCATCGGTTGAGCGCCGTCAACAGGCGCGGGTCAGGAACTAACAGGAGAGACGGCAGAAGTAAATAGGAATGTTTCCTATTTAACCTAAATTTCGAAAAGCATCTCGAGATCGTCGCGGGTCAGGCTCTTCAGGGCCGACTGGCCGGGGATGATCGCCTCGGCCACGTCCTTCTTCTGCTCCTGGAGCTTGAGGATGCGCTCTTCCACGGTGTTCTGGCAGATCATCTTGTAGGCGAAGACCTGGCGCTTCTGGCCGATGCGGTGCGTACGGTCCGTGGCCTGGTTCTCCACGGCCGGGTTCCACCACGGGTCGTAGTGGATGACGTAGTCGGCGCTGGTCAGGTTCAGGCCGGTGCCGCCCGCCTTGAGCGAGATGAGGAAGATGGGGATGTCCGGGTTGTCGTTGAACCGGTCCACCTGCTCGAAGCGGTCCTTGGACGAGCCGTCCAGGTAGGCGAAGGGAATCTCCCGGATCTGCAGCCAGTTGCGGATGACGTGGAGCATCTGCACGAACTGCGAGAAGACCAGGACCTTGTGGCCGCCTTCGATGATGTCCACCACCAGGTCCTTGAATGCGTCGAACTTGCCGGACGGCAGGTTGGTGGACACGCCGGGCATGTCGAGCTTGAGCAGGCGCGGATGGCAGCAGATCTGCCTGAGCTTGAGCAGAGCGTCCAGGATGGACATCTGGCTCTTGGCCATGCCCTTTTCGTCCACGTCGCGGAGGACCTGGTCCTTGAGCTTCTTGGCCAGGGCGTTGTACAGCTCACGCTGCTCGTCCACCAGGTCGCAGTAGTGGGTGGTCTCGATCTTGGGCGGCAGGTCCTTGGCCACCTCGGCCTTGGTGCGCCGCAGGATGAACGGCTTGACCCGGGTGCGCAGGTAGTCGAGCGTCTCTTCGTCGCCGTCCTTGATGGGCTTGACGATGCCGCGCTGGAAGCTGTGCTGGGAGCCCAGGAAGCCGGGCATGAGAAATTCGAACAGGGACCAGAGCTCGAACAGGTTGTTCTCGATGGGCGTACCCGACAGGCAGACGCGCAGGCCCGCTTCGAGCTTGCGCACCGAGCGGGCGGTGATGGTGTTCGGGTTCTTGATGTTCTGGGCCTCGTCCAGGATGACGCTGGCGTACTCGTACTTGAGCAGTTCGTCCAGGTCGCGCCTGAGCAGGGCGTAGGTGGTGATGACCAGGTGCGAGTCCTTGATGTGCTGGAACAGCCCCTCGCGCTTGGCCCCGTAGATGGTCAGCCGCTTCAGCCCCGGCACGAACTTCTGTGCCTCGCGCTCCCAGTTGGGCAGGACCGAGGTGGGCACGATGATCAGGTTGGGCCCGTCTATGCCGCTGTCCACCAGGGACTGGATGTAGGACAGGGTCTGGATGGTCTTGCCCAGCCCCATCTCGTCGGCCAGGATGCCGCCGAAGCCGTACTCGCGCAGGAAGTTCAGGTAGCTCAACCCCTGGATCTGGTAGGGGCGCAGGGTGGCCTGCAGTTCCTTGGGCTGGGCGATCATCCGGATCTGATCGAAGTTGTTGATCTTCTCGCGCAGCTTGACGAAAAATTCATCGGTCTGGGCCTGGGGCAGGTCTTCCAGGATCTTTTCGAGCACCGGGGCCTCGAACTGGTTGAACTGCTGCTTGGGGGCCTTCTCCGGGTCGAAGCCCAGCGCCTTGAGCTTGTGGCCGAGTTTGTTCAGCCAGGACTCGGGCAGGCTGGTGTAGGAGCCGTCCTTGAGCTGGACGTAGCGCTTGCCCTTGGTCCACGCCTCCCAGATGACCTCGATGGGCACTTTCTGGTCGTCGTACTGGACCGACAGCTCGAGGTTGAACCACTTGTCCTCCTCGTCGCTCTCCACCTCGGCCACCACCACGGGCTGCGTGGTGCGCACCTTGTAGCGGGTCAGGTTCTGCTCGCCGTAGACCCGGTAGGCCTCGACCAGCTGCGGGTAGAAGTCGAGCAGGAAGTTGATGGCCTCCTCCTGCTCCATGAACCAGATGTGGTTGTTCCTGGGCTGGAAATTCATGTCCTGGAGCTCGGTCAGGAGCCGGGCCTCCTCGTCCTGGGCGCGCCGGATCAGGTAGGACTTGCCGCCGTCGTGGTAGGAGCCGGTCTGCAGGTCCGGGTTGGGGCCGGGCATGATGAATTCGCCGTGCTCGTTGGTGTAGATGTTCTGGACCTTGAGCACGAGCAGGGAGCCTTCCTCGTCCAGGTAGAGCTTGGGATCGTAGTCCGCGTCCTGGAAGATGGGGCCCACGCGCTCCAGGAAATCCTCCTGGCCGTAGAGGTCGCTGACCGGAATCTGGGTCCAGACGCGGTCCAGAAACTCGGACACGTCGGCGTGGGGCACGATGGGCTTCTGCTCGACCATGCCCTGGACCAGCTTGGGGTCCAGCCCGGTCTGCACCGGGTAGAAGGAGTTCTTGTAGTAGACCCACAGCGGCAGCCGCCCGTAGAAATATATTTCTTCCTCATCGGTGATGGGGAAGGGCATCTTGTCCTCGCGGGCCAGCAGGATGTCGAAGGACAGGCCGTCCTCGCTCAGGGCGGGCGAGAGCTTGAGCTGCATGGTTTTGGATTCGATGGTCACGGGCTGGTCGGTCTCGCGCAGGTACAGGTAGTACTCGTTCTTGACCGCGCGGAAGAACCAGGAGTGCAAACCCGCCGGAATCTCCACCTTGTGGCCCCAGTAGTCGAGGTAGTGGCCGATCTGCTCGGCCACGCCGGGCAGGGCCGGGGAGGTGTCGCACCAGTCCTGGTTCTCCACGATCTGGGCCAGGGTGACCTCGTTCTGGACCTGGGAGATGCCCGACTTGTTCTGGCGGGCGCGGAAAAAGGCGACCTGGAGTCGGCCGAGCTCGGGGTAGATGCGGTAGATGAGGTAGTGCCGTCCGGCCTCGGGTTCGAGCTCGGTGGCGAAGAACGGGCGGAAGGTCTGGCGCCAGTCCGTGCGCGGGGTGGGCATCTCGCCGCCGGATTCGCTGTCGAGCGACTTGAGCATCTTGACCGCGGTGGCGGCCACGTGGCGGCAGACCCCGGAGAAGGAATCCGGGCAGTTGCAATAGTAGTTGATGGTCCTGTCGGACAGGTTCAGCCCGATTTCCGAGGTGTAATTCTGGAAATCGTCTCCCTGCACCTGGCCGTCGATGTCCCAGTACTGTTCCCGCTTTTTGAGGTCCAGTTTTGAAACGCCGTTCTCGGCCACGATTCCATGGGCGCTTTCCAGGATGTAATCCGGGACGCTGTCGCCGATGAAATCCTGCAGTATGGATTTGACTATCTGTTCTTCACCGCTGCTCATCGAAAGTCTCACGAAATCATCATGTCAATAAATTCGAACAGAACTTCTTACATATAACTCCAGCAATGGGCAAGCTGGATTTGTTTCCCCCCAGGTCCACGTGGACCCTTGGCTTTTCGCACCCGTTGGTCCATACTGGGAACGTCAGCCATGCTCGCATAATTGTATGGTCCAACCAAATTGTTTTTGCAAGGGAAAATGAGACTCAAGAACCTGCTAGCGGCCCTGCTTTGCCTGGTGCTCCTGACCGCCTGTTCCGACGGCGGCGGACCGGCCACGCCCGTGCCCCCCGTGACCCCGGACCAGATCCCGGCCGAGCCCGAAAGCGGCGGCACGCTCGTGCAGCCGACCATCGGCGAGCCGAGCAACCTCATCTCCATCCTGGCCACGGACTCGTCCTCCCACGAGATCGCGAGCCAAGTCTACGTCAGTCTGCTCAAGTACGACAAGGACATCAACCTGGTGCCCTACGCGGCCGAGTCCTACGAGGTCCTGGACGGCGGCAAGCTGCTCCGGTTCAAGCTGCGTCAGGACATCTACTGGACCGACGGGGTCCAGCTCACGGTTGACGACGTGGAGTTCACCTACCGGGTGACCATCGATCCCAAGACGCCCACGGCCTATGCTGGCAACTTCAAGCTGGTCAAGGAGTTCCGCAAGACCGGCAAGTTCTCCTTCGAGGTGATCTACGACCAGCCGTTCGCCAAGGCGCTGGTCTCCTGGGCCATGGACATCCTGCCCAAGCACCTGCTCGAGGGGGAGAACATGGTCGACACCAAGTTCAGCCGCTCGCCCGTGGGGGCCGGACCGTACATGCTCAAGGAGTGGACCGCCGGGAGTCGGCTCGTGCTCGTGGCCAATCCGAATTTCTTCGAGGGCAAGCCGTACATCGACCGTCTCATCTACCGCATAATTCCGGACATGGGCACCCAGTTCCTGGAGCTCAAGGCCGGGAACCTCGATCTGATGAGCCTGGACCCTTTGCAGTATCTCTACCAGACCTCGGGGCCGGGTTGGGACCGCAGCTTCAACAAGTTCAAGTTTCTGTCCTTCGGGTATTCCTTCCTCGGATTCAATTTCAAGCATCCGTTCTTCCAGGACGTGCGCGTGCGCCAGGCCATCGACTACGCCATCGATCGGCGGGAGCTGGTCAAGGGCGTGCTCTACGGGCTGGGCGATGCGGCCAACGGGCCGTACAAGCCGGGCACCTGGCAGTACGACGTGAACGTCAAGCCGCGCCCCTACGACCCGGCCAAGGCCCGCGAACTCCTGGCCGAGGCGGGCTGGACCGACTCGGACGGCGACGGCTGGCTGGACAAGGACGGCAAGCGGTTCGCCATCTCGATCATCACCAACCAGGGCAACAACCAGCGGATCAAGACCGGGGTCATCCTCCAGCAGCGGCTCAAGGACATCGGCATCCAGGTCACCCTGCGCACGGTGGAGTGGGCCGCGTTCATCAAGGAGTTCGTTGACAAGGGCCGTTTCGACGCTATTATCCTGGGATGGAACATCCTGCAGGACCCTGACATCTACAACGTCTGGCATTCGTCGCAGGCCGTGGACGGCGGGCTGAACTTCACCCGCTACGTCAACCCCGAACTGGACGACCTGCTCGAACGCGGGCGGCACCTGGTTCGGGAGGATGAGCGCAAGCCCATCTACGACCGGGTGCAGGAGATCCTGCACGACGAAGTGCCCTATTGCTTTCTCTGCATCCCCATGTCCCTGCCCATCGTCCAGGCCCGGATACAGAACATCAAGGCGGCTCCGGCGGGGATAGGCTACAATTCCGAGAAATGGTGGATACCGCGCAGGCTGCAGCATCAGCCGTAAGACGGACGGACATACATGATTCGCATCAATGAAATCACCGACAAGGTGGCCTCATATATCAAGGAACCCGACCTGGACCTGATCCAGCGGGCCTACGTCTTTTCCGCCCAGGCGCACGACGGCGTGGTCCGGCGCTCGGGCGAGCCATATATTTCCCATCCCATGAACGTGGCCTACCTCCTGGCCGACATGCAGCTGGACGAGGCCACCGTGGCCGCCGGTCTTCTGCACGATACCGTGGAGGACACGGACACCACCGTGGACGAGATCGAGGAGCTCTTCGGCTCGGACGTGGCCGACATCGTGGACGGGGTGACCAAGATCAGCAAGATGGACTTCGAGTCCAAGGCCGTGCAGCAGGCCGAGAACATCCGTAAGCTCATCCTGGCCATGGCCGAGGACATCCGCGTGCTCATGGTCAAGCTGGCCGACCGGCTGCACAACATGCGCACGCTCGAGTACATGAAGCCGGTCAAGCGGCGGCTCATCGCCCAGGAGACCCAGGACATCTACGCGCCCCTGGCCAACCGGCTGGGCCTGCACCGGATCAAGACCGAGCTGGAGGACCTCTGTCTCCAGTACCTCAAGCCGGACGTGTTCGAGCAGCTGACCGAGGCCGTGCACGAGCACCGGGCCGCAGGCGAGCCGTACATCGAGAAGGTCATCGAACTGATCTCGGACATGCTCAAGTCGAACAAGATCAAGGGGAGGGTCTTCGGCCGGACCAAGCACCTGCACTCCATCCAGATCAAAATGGAACAGCAGGGGCTGACCTTCGACGAGATCTACGACCTCATCGCCTTCCGGGTCATCGTCGCCTCGCTCAAGGACTGCTACGCCGTGCTCGGCCTGATCCACGCGGCCTGGCGGCCCGTGCCCGGCCGGTTCAAGGACTACATTTCCATCCCCAAGGCGAACATGTACCAGTCGCTGCACACCACGGTCATGGGGCCGGAAGGGGAGCGCATCGAGATACAGATCCGCACCGAGGAGATGCACCGCATCGCCGAAAACGGCGTGGCCGCCCACTGGCAGTACAAGGAAGTGGGCAAGGGGGCCAAGCGGGGCAAGACCGCGGGCAGGCGCGATGCCGAGCGGTACACCTGGCTCAAGCAGATCATGGACTGGCAGCGCGAGCTGTCCGACCCGCGCGAGTTCATGTCCTCCCTGCGCCTGGAGATGTTCCAGGAAGAGGTCTACGTGTTCACGCCCAACGGGGACATCAAGGAGCTGCCCGACGGAGCCACGCCCGTGGACTTCGCCTACGCCATCCACTCCGAGGTGGGCGACATCTGCGCCGGGGCCAAGGTCAACGGGCGCATCGTGCCCCTGCAATACCGGCTGCAGAACGGCGACTCGGTGGAGATCATCACCGACAAGCACCGTGTGCCCAGCCGCGATTGGCTCAAGTTCGTCAAGACCGCCAAGGCCCGGACCCGGATCAAGCACTACATCCGCACCGTGGAGAAGGAACGGGCCATCAGCCTGGCCAAGGAGATGCTCGAGAAGGAAGGCCGCCGGGTGGGCATCAACGTGCAGAAGGCCATCAAGGACGGCGAACTGACCAGGCTGGCCGCGGAGTTCAACTGCGGCAGCCTGGACGAGCTGCTGACCCAGATCGGCTTTTCTCGCTACACCCCGCGCAAGGTCATCAAGCGATTGTACGCGGTCCTGCACGGCGAGACCCTGGACGAGCGCAAGATCAGGGAAAAGGGCGAGCAGCCCGAACCCGAAGAGGAACAGGCCGTCGCCTCGGCCGTGGAGATCGGCAAGAAGCCCAAGGCCGAGGGATTGCAGATATCCGGCGTGGACAACGTGCTCGTGCGTTTCGCCAGCTGCTGCAACCCGCTGCCCGGCGAGCCGATCATCGGCTACATCACCCGGGGCCGGGGCGTGACCGTGCACCGCATCGACTGCCCCAACGTCGGCAACTTCGAGGACGAGCGCCTCATCCAGGTCAACTGGGAGGGCGTTGAGGAGAAGCCGTATCCGGCCAAGGTCAAGATCAAGTGCCTGAACAAGCCCGGCATGCTCGGGCGCATCTGCAACATGCTCGCGGACATGGACGTGAACATCGACTCCGGCAACTTCGAGTCCAAGGTGGACGGCACCTCGCTGCTCAACTTCACCGTGGAGGTCAAAGACCTGGACCAGCTCTATTCGGCCCTGGCCGAGGTCAAGAAGCTCAAGGCGGTCAAGGAGGCCATCCGCGTCTCCTGATCGTAGGCATTCCCGCACACGACAAAAGGCCCGCTTTCAAGCGGGCCTTTTCTTTTGGGCGGCGGCCGCCGGGAGGTCAGTCGGCGGTCCGGATCCTGATCGAGTACTCCAGGACCGATCCCCGGTTCAGGGAACGCTCATGGACCACCACGGGGCGGCGGTGGACCGGCTCGCAGCGCCTGGCCACGTAGCGCGAACGGTAGTCATGGCGCTGGCCGTAACGGTGGCCGGGGCGGTTGTTCCACTGGGGGGCCGGATGGCGCGGCATGGACTGGTGCCCCCACGCCGTGCCCTTGCCCACGGTCCGGTGTTCGACCATCTGTCGGGAATGGCCGGGAACGGCCCGATGGTTGCCGGGACCGGCCCAGGCCGAGGCGGAAAGGGCGAGCAGGCACAGGGTCGTGGTGATGATGAGAAGGCGTCGCATATTGTCTCCAGGGTTGCGGGTTGCGTCGCCTGCCATAGGGCAAGGAGTGTGCCGTCTGTAACATGTTGAAGTAATGATTTTTATTTTTCCCTCCAACAGGAGAAGCGCAGGGTTTGCGCACCCGCGCACTTGATTGGAACGGTGCGTGCGCCCTGATGCGCGGGCGGGAACGGGAAGACCCCGCCTGGCGGGGCGGGGTCTTCGGCGTGAGGAGGATGTGGGGTATGGTCGTATGGCTTACTTCTCGTGGCACTGGCCGCAGCTCACCGGAACCGCCTTGCCTGCCTTCTTCAGGGGCTTGTGACAACTCACACAGCTGCGGTCGGTGTTCTTGGCGTGGAAGGCGGAATAGAAGGCGGTTTCGCCCTTCTTGCCGGGCTGGTCGTGACAGCCGGGGGCCGCACAGCTCCGGATATCGGACTTGCCGTCCCAGGTGTGGTGGCAGGTGACGCACTGGACATCGGCTGCGCCGTGCCGTGCGTGGGAAAAGTCGACCATGGCCTTGCTCGCCTTGATCCCCTCGGGCGGGCCGAGCTTGAGATCGCCGGGCGCCTGCGGGGCGGCCGAGGCCAGGCTCGCGCCCAGGAGCAGCGCGCACAGGGACAGGGTGACGGTCGGAAAGCGGGACATGCGAACCTCCAGCGGTTGTCGTTTGATGTCGCTTGGAAGATGGCAATGGACGTGCCAAATAGAATATCCCATGAATACGGCAGATTAAAAAGATAGTAGACCGCACGGCGTACCGTTTTTGCGCGCCGTTGCGCAGATTTGCCGGGCGGGGACCGGGCCGGGCCAAGGGAGGCGGGCAGGATTTCGGAATCAAAAAAAGGGGGAGCGCGTCGGCGCTCCCCCTTCTGATGGCTGTGTCGGTGGACCGGCTACATCTCGATGCGCATGGTCTCGGGGCTGAGTCTGCGTTCCAGCCGCTTGGCGTACAGGCTCATGAAGTAGCTGAAGACGAAGTAGAGCACGGCCACGGTGGTGTAGATCTCGAACGGGTGCACCATGATCCGGTTGTTGACGGCGTAGGCCGCGCGGGTCAGCTCCATGACGCCGATGATGTAGGCCAGCGAGGTGTCCTTGAAGTCGGCGATGAACATGCCGACCAGGGCGGGGAGCATCTGCTTGAGCGCCTGGGGCAGGATGATCTTGCGCATGGTCTGGAAGTAGGTCAGGCCGGACGCCTTGGCCGCCTCCACCTGGCCGGAGGGGATGTTCTCGATGCCGCCGCGCACGGTTTCGGCGATGTACGCCCCGAAGAAGAAGGTCAGGGCGATGGTGGCCGCCCAGAAGGCGTCCAGGTCCACTTTGAAGACGACCGGGAGGATGGCCTGGTAGAACCACAGGATGACCAGGATGAGCGGAATGCCCCGGATGATCTCGATGTACAGCAGGCTCGGGATGCGGAAGACGCGGTTCTTGGCGGTCCGGCCCATGCCGACGATCAGCCCGATGAAGAAGCTGCCGACGATGGAGATGGCGGCCATGAGCAGGGAACCGGCCAGACCGCCCAGGCCGAGGAAGAACTCGGTGTCGTCGCCGTTGGGGAAACGCCAGATGAGCAGGGTCTTGAGATTGGCCCAGATGATTTCCCAGTTGAAATGGTACACGGCCGTGCCGACCTCGTAGAGGACGTAGGCCAAGGCGGCCACGAACAGGACCTTGAGGACCAGGACGGTCTGCTTGCCGGCCATGCGCAGGGACCGCCTCAAGGGTGAGATCGTGCGCTGGTCCGGGCTCTTGCGGAAATACCAGAAGACGTATTCGAGCTTGCGGCCCAGGAAATCGAGGGGCCAGAAAAGGATGTCGGCCACCCTGCGCAGGGGGGTGATCCGGTCCGGGGACATGATCTTGAGGCGTTCGTTGACGATGTAGAGGATGCCCGCGATGGCCAGGGACATGCCCAGGTAGACCAGTGTGGCCACGCTGAAGGCCTCGAAGGTCCGGTAGGTCAGGGAATAGACCTCGGTCATGGACCAGCACAGTTCGGTCACGCCGATGGTCATGGCCAGAGAGGTGTTCTTCATGTTGTTGAGGAACTCGCTGCCCAGCGGCGGGATGATCTCGCGGAAGGCCAGCGGCAGGATGACCTTGCGCAGGGTCTGGGAGAAGGTCAGGCCCGAGGAGTAGGACGCCTCGAGCAGCCCCTTGGGGATGGACTGGATGCCCGCGCGGATGATCTCGGCCATGAACGCGCCGGTGAAGATGCCGCAACCGACCGTGGCGCACCAGAACTCGAAATGCATGTCGAAGAGCTTGAGGCGGAGGTCTTCGGGAAAGGCGTAGGGCAGGGCGAAGTTCCAGAAAAAGAGCTGGATGAGCAGCGGGGTGTTGCGGAACAACTCCACGTAGCAGGTGGCGAACCAGTAGACCGGCTTGAACTTGGACAGCCGGGCCAGGCCGAAGATCGTGCCCATGGCCAGGGCGATGATCGAGGAGTAGAGCGTGATGGTCAGGGTGGTGTTCAGCCCCTTGAGCATCAGCAGGCCCATGTGTCCGTATTGGCCCTTGTGGGTGAAGACGGCCCAGTCGAAATCGTATTTGAATTCGAATACGAAGGCGAAATAGTAGACCACCAGGGCGGTCAGGCCCAGGAGGGTCACGTTCTGGACCGAGGATTTTTGGAAATACCGTTTAAACATCGTGCTCTTTTAAGGAAGAGGGTCCCGGAGCGGTGAACTCCGGGACCCGTTTACATGCTTCGGGACAGGGGCCTACGGCCACATCTCGATCTTGGAGGTCAGCGGGAACGGGTAGTCGGAATTCGGGCCGAACCACTTGTCGTAGATCTTCTTGTAGGTGCCGTCCTTCCAGATGTCCTGCAGGGTGAAGTTGATGGCGTCGCGCCAGGCGGAGTCGTCCTGGGGCAGGCCGATGCCGTAAGGCTCGTCGGAGATGAAGTCGCCGACCAGTTCGTACTTGCCGGGCACCTTGGCGGCGTAGCCGAGCAGCAGGGTGGAGTCGGTGGAGATGGCCTGGACGCGACCGGAGTTCAGGGCCTCGAACATGGCCACTTCGCCGTCATAGCCGGTGACCTGCGGATTGGGGTTGCCCAGCTCCTGCAGGTAGGCCTTGGCGTTGACGATGGAGGTCGTGCCCTGCATGGAGCCGATCTTCATGTTGGCCAGGTCCTTGACGTCCTTGACCGCACCCTTTCGGGCCAGGAACTTCTGGCCGTCGAAGAAGTAGGTGATGGAGAAGTCGATCTTCTCGTCGCGCACGCGCTTGTGGGTCATGTTGGACAGGACCATGTCCACCTTGGGCGGGTTGGTCTGCACGAAGGAAATACGGGTGTTGTTGTTGACCACGACCTTCTCGAGCTTGCAGCCGAGGCGCTTGGCGATTTCGGCGGCCATGTCGACGTCGAAGCCGACCCATTCGTTCTTGTCGTTGATGAAGCCGAACGGGATGCCCTGGTTGGACAGGCCGGCCTTGATGACCTTGGTGGACATGACGCGGTCGTAGGTGGGACCGGCGAACGCGACGGAAGCGGCCAGGACCAGCAGCGCGGCCATGGCGGTGATTTTGAGAACTCTCATTTACCTCTCCTGGTTGATGAGTCGTATGAAAAAGCCCTTGTCGGACACCGTGTCCGGCAAGGGCATAAATCCGTCAGTGGCTGAGAATCTTGCTGAGGAAGTCCTTGGTCCGCTCGGATTGCGGGTTGTGGAAGAATTCCTCCGGGGTGTTTTCCTCGATCAGATACCCGTCGTCCATGAAGATGACCCGGTCCGCCACTTCGCGGGCGAACCCCATCTCGTGGGTCACGCAGACCATGGTCATGCCTTCGCGCGCCAGGGACTTCATGACGTCCAGGACCTCGTTGATCATCTCGGGGTCCAGGGCGGAGGTGGGCTCGTCGAAGAGCATGATCTTGGGCTGCATGGCCAGGCCACGGGCGATGGCCACGCGCTGCTGCTGGCCGCCGGACAGCTGGGACGGGTAGGCTCCGGCCTTGTCCGGGATGCCGACCTTCCTGAGCAGGTCCATGCCGATGGCCGTGGCGTCGCCCCGGCTCATGCCGCGGACGAGCGTCGGCGCCAGGGTGATGTTCTCCATGACCGTCATGTGCGGATAGAGATTGAACTGCTGGAAGACGAAGCCGACCTCGGCGCGCAACAGGGTCATGTTGGTACGTGGGTCGGAGACGTTCATGCCGTCCACCAGGATATCGCCCTCCTGGATGGGCTCCAGTCGGTTGATGCAGCGGATCATGGTGGACTTTCCGGACCCGGACGGCCCGCAGACAACCACCACTTCGCCCTTGGTGATCTTGAGATTGATGTTCTTGAGAACCTGGAAGTCCCCGTACCACTTGTTGACGCCGTTGAAAGAAATCACTGTGAACTCCAGAATAGAAATAGGCAAAAGCCAAGAGGATTTTTTAGCAGAAAACTGGTTGTAAAGCAATCAAAATTCTCCCCCCGGACGGTGGCGCTGAACCTTGTTCAGCATCCGTCCGGGGGCGAAGAACTAGATCGCCGGACGGCCCGGGGCCGCCCGGCGGATGGTCAGCATTCCGTGAAGCTCAGGGCCAGCCCCGCTTCGGAAGTCTCCTTGTATTTGCCCGACATGTCGCGGCCGGTCTGGGCCATGGCCCGGATGGCCTTGTCCAGGTCGACCTTCTGGTAGCTCTCGTCCAGGGTGGAGGCGATCAGGTAGGCGTTGAACGCCTTGACCGCGCCCATGGCGTTGCGCTCGATACAGGGGATCTGCACGAAGCCGCCCACCGGGTCGCAGGTCAGTCCCAGGTGGTGCTCCAGGGCGATCTCGGCGGCGTTCTCCGTGACCTGGAAGCGGTAGCCCCGGGCGTAGGCGATCATGGCGGCGGCCATGGCCGAGGCCACGCCCACCTCGCCCTGGCAGCCCACCTCGGCCCCGGAGATGGAGGCGTTGTGCTTGCACAGGAACCCGATGGCGCAGGCGGCCAGCAGCCCCTCGCGCAGCTCGGCCTGCAGGGCTCCGGTGTGGCGCTTGAGCATGAAGATGATGGCCGGGATGACGCCCGCCGCCCCGCAGGTGGGGGCGGTGACCACGCAGTGTCCGGCCGCGTTCTCCTCGGAGGCGGCCAGGGCGTAGGCGTTCAGCGCCTTGATGAAGCCGGTCCCCTGGAAGTACTCCTGACGGGCCCGGGCGTACATGGCCGAGGCCTTGCGCTGCAGCCCGATGGGGCCGGGCAGCACGCCCGAGGTCTGGATGCCGGTCTCCACGGACTGCTCCATAACCGAGATGATGTGATCGAGCCCCATGTTGATCTCGTCCTCGGTGGCGCCGGTGATGGACATCTCGTTGGCCAGGATGAGCTCGTGCAGGCGCAGCGGCTTGGCGCACAGGTGCTTCTTCAGTTCGGCCATGGTCGAGTAGGGATAGGCGGGCTCGCCCCGGTCCGGTTCCTCCCAGCCCTCCCAGCGCAGGAAGCCGCCGCCCACGGAGTAGTAGATGCGCTCCAGCAGGACCGTATCCCCGGCCTTGAGCCGGAAGATCATGGTGTTGGGGTGGGCGTAGCCGTGCTGTATGGCGTCCATGATGATCCGGCCCGGAGCGAAGGGCAGGAACTTGACCCCCAGGTCCAGATCGAAGGGCTTGTCCCTGTCCATGAACCGCTCCAGGGTGTCGGCCCCGCAGGTGTCGGGCTGGGAGCCGAGCATGCCGGACAGGATCGCCCTGGGCGTGCCGTGGCCCCCGCCCGTGGCGGACAGGGAGCCGAACAGCCTGATGTCCAGGCCGTCCGCCCGCTTGCGGTCCGCCTCGGGCAGTTCCCGGACCAGGCGCATGAAGTCGAACCCGGCCTTCATCGGGCCGATGGTGTGCGAACTGGACGGGCCGGGCCCGATCTTGAGCAGTTCGAAGATGGATGTGGTGACGGGCACCATCTTGGTTTCTCCTGGCAAAGGGTTATGCGCCCGCCTTCACCTTCCGGCGCATGGCGTGCAGGATCGGTTCGGTGTAACCGTTGGGCTGTTTCGCGCCCTGGAAGATCAGGTCGCTTGCGGCCTGGAAGGCGACGCTCTTGTCGAAGTCCGGGGCCATGGGCCGGTAGGCGGGGTCGTTCTGGTTCTGGCGGTCGACCACTTCGGCCATGGCCTTGAGGGTGCCGAGCACGGCCTCTTCGGTGCAGACGGAGTGGCGCAGCCAGTTGGCCAGGTGCTGGCTCGAGATGCGCAGGGTGGCCCGGTCCTCCATCAGCCCCACGCCGTTGATGTCCGGCACCTTGGAGCAGCCCACGCCCTGGTCCACCCAGCGGACCACGTAGCCGAGGATGGACTGGCAGTTGTTGGCCAGCTCGCGGGCCACGTCGTCCTCGGATGGGCGCTCATTGCGCATGAGCGGCAGGGTGGTCAGGGCGTCCAGGGAGGCGCGCATCTTCCCGGCCAGTTCGCGCTGGCGCGTAAAGACGTCCACCTGGTGGTAGTGCAGGGCGTGCAGGGTGGCCGCCGTGGGCGAGGGCACCCAGGCGCAGTTGGCCCCGGCCCTGGGGTGGACGCCCTTGGTCTCGACCATCTCCTTGAGCATGTCCGGCTTGGCCCACATGCCCTTGCCGATCTGGGCCTTGCCCGAGAAGCCGCAGGCCAGGCCGATGTCCACGTTCCAGTCCTCGTAGGCCGCGATCCACGGCTCGTTCTTGATGGCCTCCTTGCGGACCACGGGCCCGGCCTCCATGGCCGTGTGGATCTCGTCGCCCGTGCGGTCCAGGAACCCGGTATTGATGAAGATGACCCGGTCTTTCGCCGCCCGGATGCATTCCTTGAGATTCAGGGTGGTCCGCCGCTCCTCGTCCATGATGCCGACCTTGAGGGCCAGGGCGGCCATGTTCAGCGCCTTTTCCACGGCGGCGAACAGGTCGCAAGTGAAGGCGACTTCTTTGGGGCCGTGCATCTTGGGCTTGACGATGTACACGCTGCCGGTCTTGCTGTTTCGCCAGCGGCCGTCCCCTTTCAGGTCGTGCAGGAAGATCAGGCCGGTGGCCAGGGTGTCCAGGATGCCCTCGGGAACTTCCTCGGGACCCTTGGGGCCTTCCATGAGCACCGCGTCGGTGGTCATCAGGTGCCCCACGGTGCGCACCAGCATCATGCTCCGGCCGGGCAGGGTCACGCTTCCGCCATCAGGGGCGCTGTAGATGCGGTCGTCGCTCAGTGTGCGGGTCACGGTCGCGCTGTTTTTGACGAAACTGGCCGTCAGGTCGCCCTTGATCAGGCCGAACAGGTTCAGGTAGGTATGCGCCTTGTCCTCGCCGTCGACCACGGCCACGGAGTCCTCGCAGTCGAGGATGGTGGACATGGCCGATTCCAGGACCACGTCCTTGACGCCCGCCGGATGGTCCCGGCCCACAAGGTGCCCGGGGTCGAACTGCAGCTCGATGTGCAGGCCGTTTTTGCTGAAGAGCAGGGACTTGAGCGTGCCGTCCTCCTCGATGTAGCCCGCGAACTGGGCCGGATCGCGCAGGGCGGTGGCCTTGCCGCCGGTCAGGGTCACGACGACCTCCTTGCCGGACGGGCCGTCGGCCACGGCGAAGCCGGTCGCGTTGCTGTGCGAGCCCTCGGCCAGGGGCACGGCGACGTCCAGGTGGGCGGCGACCCAGGCCATGACCTTCTGGCCGCGCTTGGGGTCGTATCCCTTGCTCGGGACGTCGTCCTTCTCGATCACGTCCGAGCCGTAGAGGGCGTCGTACAGGCTGCCCCAGCGGGCGTTGGCCGCGTTCAGGGCGAACCGGGCGTTGGTGGCAGGGACGACCAGCTGCGGCCCGGCGATGGTCGCGATTTCGGGATCGACGTTCTCGGTGGTGATGGCGAAGTCCCCGCCTTCGGGCACGAGATAGCCGATCTCGCGCAGGAAGGCGTGGTAGGTTCGTTTATCGCCGGGTTGGGCGGGGTGCGCCCGGTGCCACTCGTCCATGGCCGCCTGGATGCGGTCGCGCTCGGCCAGCAGCTCCCGGTTGCGCGGGGTGAAGTCCCGGAACACGGCTTCGGCGCCTGCCCAGAAGGCGGCTTCGTCCAGTCCGGTTCCGTCCAAAATGGTCTTGATGGCCTCGGCGAGATCTTTGTGTATCGACAGGTTGCCTGCCCGCATTCTTTGCGTCATGTCTGCTCCTGATGGTCTGGTTTAGGAAAAGGTCTCCAGAGGAGAAATCCTTACCAGATTGCCCTGAGACGGTCGGCATTGCAACCACTACCGACTTTTTCGACAACAAGTTGCGGATATCAACGGATTTGTTTTTCGGAGGCGCGGCAGGACCGAGGTTGGAACGGAACTTGTAACTGTTTCCGGTTGATGCGATATTTTGACGGGCCCGCCGGGCAGGCGGAGCCTCCTTGAGGAAAGTACATGCAGCTGAGTGTCATCATTCCGGTTTTCAACAAATTCTCCCTGACGCGGGATTGCCTGCGCTCCCTGCGCGAGCATGCGCCCGAGGCGGACATGGAGGTCATCGTGGTGGACAACGGCTCCACCGACGAGACCGCCGCCGAGCTCGATCCGCTGGGCGCGGCGTTGTTCGGGGACCGTTTCCGGGCCATCCGCCTGGCCGAAAACCGCAACTTCGCCCCGGCCTGCAACCTTGGGGCGCGCGAGGCGGAGGGCGAGTGCCTTTTCTTCCTCAACAACGACACGGTGCTGACGCCGGGCTGGTATCCGCCCCTGCGGGAGGCGCTTGAGGGCGACTGCGGCGCGGCCGGGCCGCTGCTCATGTATCCGGCCCACGGTCCGCTGCCCCTGGACCGCGTCCAGCACCTGGGTGTGGCCTGCCAGCCGCAGCTGCATTTCTGCCATCTCCACGAATTCTTTCCGGCCACGCACCCCGTGGTCCGGCGGCCCCGGTCCCCGCAGTTCCTGACCGGCGCGGCCCTGCTCCTTTACCGGCAGGTCTTTTTCGAGGCGGGGGCGTTCCACGAGGGGTACGTCAACGGGGCCGAGGACCTCGAACTGTGCGTGCGCATCCGCAAGGCGGGCCGCTCCCTGCGCTGCGTGCCCGAGAGCCGCATCTACCACCTCCAGAGCCAGACGCCGGGACGCCACGACCACGAGCGCGACAACGCCCGGCTGTTCAAGGAACGGAACCTGTGGGACATCTATCCCGACTTTCACCTGCGCCTGAAGGACGACGGCTATGAGACGGCCCTGAACGAGCATTTGGTGCCCTTTGCCCGGCTGCCCCGGCGGCGGGCGGAGATCCTGGACCGGGCGTTCTTCCGCGACGCGGCCGCGCCGGACCGGGCGGCCTGCCTGGCCATGATGGAGCGCGAGCCGCTTTACGGCCCGGCCTATGACCGGCTGGCCGGACTGTGCGAGGCGGACGGGGACCTGGCCCTGCTGACTGAAGTGTGCTTTCTCCAGGCAAGGCTTTTCCCCTGCCGCGAGGCCGGGGCGCGGCTCCTGGAAGCCGCCGCCCGCGCGGGCGACGAGCGTCTGCGCCGGGAAGGGGAACGCCTCGTCGAATTCTACGCCCGCCTGTCCGCCGACCCGGACCTGCCCGCCATGGCGCGGGAGATGATCGACTTCGGCGAACGGCTGGACCAGCCCGTCCTGACGGAGCTCTATGCCGGATGGCTGGCCGGGAGGGGATTGTGAGCCGCGCGGTGACCGACGACCTGACGGCCATGGCGACCATGGGGCGCGGCCACCTCATCGCGGCGGCCCAGTCCGCGTTCCGGGCCGCCGAGGCCGGGGACCCGGACGGCGTCGAACTCGGCGCGCGGCTGCTCTGCATGGCCTGGGCGGAGTTCCCCGTGGACGGCGCCCTGGCCGGGCAGATCGTGCGCCTTGCGGGATCGCTTCCGGCCGTGCGCGGGCTGCTCCAACCGGAGGGGTTGCGTCTGGCCGCCCGCGTGGCCCAGGGGGACGGCAGCGGCAACCTGGCCGAAGTGGAACGGCTCTTTTCCCTGGGGGAGTACGAAGACATGGCCCGCTGCCTGGAGGATGCGGCACCGCACGGACCGCTGCTGCCGGTTGTCAGGCAGGCGGTGCATTTTCAGGGCATTTTGTCGAATTTCGACTGGCTGGAACGGTTCCTTGAAACGGCGTGCGCGCCCGTTGAGGCGGAACTCGCCGAGCTGCTCCTGGCCGGAGTGTGGCTCGCCGCCGGACGGTTCGAGCGGGCGGCCGCCGCCTACGGCCGGATCGCGGCCCGTTGCGGCCTGCCCCTCTGGGGGATGCGGCAGGCGGCGGCCCTGGCCGGAGCCGGGCGCACGGAGCGCGCCATGGCCGCGTTGGCGGCCGTGCTCAAGGATTTCCCGGGGCACACCTCGGCCCTGCAGTGCCTGGACGGGCTGGCCTTTCCCCCGGAACGCGGGGCGCGGCTGGACGGCGGGTGCGCGGTCTCCATCTATTCCTACAACAAGGCGGACGAGTTGCGCCGGACCCTGGATTCGGTCCTGGCCTCGGATCTGGGATCGGACGTGGGCGAGGTCGCGGTGCGCGTGCTCGTCAACGGGAGCACGGACGGCAGCCAGGCTGTGGCAGAGGCGGCCCGCGACCGGTTCGCCGGACGGCTCGAGGTCATCTCCCTGCCCGTGAACGTGGGCGCGCCCGCCGCACGGAACTGGCTCATGGACGCGGCGTTGCGGGCCGGGGACCGCTGGATCGTCTATCTCGACGACGACGTGCTGGTGCCCGGAGACTGGCTCGCCGGGCTGGCCGCCGGGGTCCGGGACTTTCCCGAAGCGGGCGTGTGGGGCTGCCGGGTCGCGGACGTGCGCTCTCCGGGGCTGACCCAGCACGGCGACGGCTTCCTGCTTCCGCCCGAAGAGGCGGCCCGCAGGGGAGAGCGGCTGATGCTGGCGGAACCGTGTGTGGAGGTCATGGCCGAACCGCTGCTAGGTTACCGGCGGTACGCCGCGTCCGTGACCGGGTGCTGCCACCTCTTCGAGACGGCCTCCCTGGCGAACAGCGGCGGCTTCGACCTGCTCTTCTCGCCCAGCCAGTGCGACGACCTGGACCTGGACCTGCGCAGGCTCGGGCAGGGGCTGCCCGCCGCCTACCTGGGCGACGTGCGCATCACGCACCTGCGCGAATCCACCCATTTCCTGAAATTGTCCGAGGGCGCAGCCGCGCAGAGCCGGATGCACCGCCGCCAGCTGGACGAACGGCACGTGCCGGTCCTCGACGCGCTGTGCGCGACACAGCGGGCCGTGGTCCGGGCCGACCTGGCGGCCCAGCGGGAGCGCCTTCAGCGCGCGGGGCTCCTGCCCGCCAGTTCGTAGCAGAGGGAGAGCAGTTCGCCCGGTTCGTCGCCGTGGACGTGGGCGGCGAGCAGTTCCTCCCGGGCGTTGGACGCCATGCGCAGCCGGGCTCCGGGGTTTTCGATCAACGTTTCCAGGCAATCCGCCCATGCGCCGGGAGTGCTGGCCAGCAGGCCGGTCCGGCCGTGCCGCACGCAGGCGTAGGGCGGCAGGTCGCTGAACACGCCGACCGCGCCGCAGGCCGTGTATTCCATCCATTTCACATGGCTCTTCGCCCGGTTGAAGGGCGTGTCCTCCAAGGGGGCCAGGCCGATGTCGAAGGCGAGCCCGGCCATGGCCTCGGCGTAGGCCGCGTAGCTGTCCACCGCCGGGACCTTGCGCACGTCCTCCCTGTGGTCGAACAACGGGGTGGAGCAGCCGAACAGGATCAGTTCCACCGCCGGGTCGAACCGGTCCAGCACCGTTGCCAGCGGGGCTTCCAGGGCGCGGAGGTCCGCCATGTGGGTGGGCGTGCCCGCGTAGAGGATGCGCACGGGGCCGTCGGTCTTCTCCGGCGGCCTCGTGGGCCACAGGGCCGGGTCCAGCCGGTTGGGGGTGACCTCGACGCGGCCGTTCAGCGGCGCGAAGGCGGCGGCCAGGGGGGGCGTGGAGACCGAGACGGCCGAGAAACGAGGCGCGAACCGGGTCAGCGTCCGCAGGGTGCGGAGGGCGAGGGGGGATTGCGGGTTGTCTTCGGGCACGGCCTGCAACAGGTCGTCCGTGTCGTAGATCACCGGCTTGCCCCCGGCGAAACAGGCTTCGAGGAGCGGTTCGGTGAAGTCCAAGGGGAAAAAGCGCTGCACCAGGATGACGTCGGCCCGCTGCAGGACCTCGCCGTTCACGGCGTGGCTGTCGCCCCGGCTGTCCACGGCCCAGTCCACATTCACGCCCTCATGGCGCAGCGGGGCCAGGATGCGGTACCGGGCGCAGGCGGATTCCGGGTTGTCGAAGGTCAGTACGGCGATGTTCACGAGGGCTCCCTGTCTGGGTGGTTGCGTGGCGTCTGCCGGATCATGCTAGTGAAACGGCGCGGAGTTCGCCACCGTAAAATGGCGCGGCCCGAGCCTTCCGCTACCGTCCGGCGGCCTCCATGATGCGTTTCCACAACCGTTCCAGGGGGACCGGCTTGAGCAGGAAGTCGAAGGCCCCGGCCTCCAGGGACTGCATGTGCCGGGTCATGTCGCCCTCGCCGGTGAGCAGGATGACCTCGGTGGAGGGAAAGTTCTTGCGGATGATCTTGAGGGTCTCGAGCCCGTTCAGGTCGGGCATGTGCATGTCCAGCAGGACCACGTCCACGGGTTCGGCCTCCAGCACGGAGTAGGCCTCGACCCCGCCTTCCGCCGTGGCCACCAGCGCCCCCAGGTGGGCCAGCCGTTTGGCGAGGGTGTCGACGAAGGCGGCCTCGTCGTCGACGAGCAGTATGCGGATGGGGGCGGTCATTCGTGGCTTCTCCTGTTGCGCTTCTTACAATGAACATGCCAGCGGCGTGAATACGCAACACGTCTTGATACTTTTTTCTCCGCTTGTCGAGTGCCAATAATAATTAATTATTCAAGCATATTGACGAGAAACGGTTCGGAAGGAACCACCGGCCGCCCCATACTCAGTGTAATAAAAGTTTGAGGCTATTCAGGGGAATGTCGCGAGCATCGGGGCGTTTTTACCCACCATGTCACGCGAAGGGTTCCAACGCCCACTGGGGCGGGGCCTTGCGGGTGAAATGCGGCCGTTGGAACCTTTTGTACCACCGGCGCGAAAAGTACCACTTTGGGGCCGATAGGGCCGGGAAATGCCGGTTTCGTCCGCTGCCGGACCCATGGAAGGACAAGTGAAGCCGGGAGAAGGGATTTCATAAAATCAAATATTTCAATTAACAAGGAAGATGGCAGGGAAGACGCCGACCACCGGGGCCGCCGCAATCGTGGCACACGGATTGCTGATGCGAATTCAGGCAGAGGTATTGGGTGTCGGGCACAGGGCCCGAGACGGCAACCGAGAGTGGGCCATGCATCCCGAAAAGAAGTCCTCCTACGACAACCTGTCGCGCAACCTGTCGCTGACGGTCATCACGGTGTCCTTTGCGCCGCTCATCCTGGTGGGCGGGCTCATCTTCCACCAGTTCCGCTCCATATATACCGAAAAGGTCTTCGCCCACCTGGCCGAGGTGGTGGACAAGCACGCGGCCGACATAAACACCTTTCTGCGGGACAAGCTCACCGAGGTCCAATACGTCAGCCGGACCTCCTCGTTCGAATACCTGACCACCTCGAACCACCTGGAAAAGGCCCTGCGCGGGATGCAGCAGCAGTACGGCCGCATCTTCGTCGATCTGGGCGTGGTCGACAGCCACGGCCGCCAGGTGGCCTATGCCGGTCCGTTCAGCCTTCTGGGAGCGGACTACTCCGGGGCGGACTGGTTCCGCAACTCCAAGGAGAGCGACGCCATCATCAGCGACGTTTTCGAGGGGTTGCGCCAGTCCCCCCACTTCATCATTTCCGTCAGCCAGGGGCGGGGCGAGGCACGCTGGACCCTGCGCGCGACCATCGACTTCCTGGCCTTCAGCTACCTGGTCCAGAACATCCGCATCGGCGAGACCGGGTTCGCCTACATCCTGAACAGCCGGGGCGTGTACCAGACCCGGCCCAAGGACGAGCGCAACCAGGACCTGGACCTGAGCCCGCGCCGCCAGCTCGGGCGCAACAACTTCCTGGCCGGGGTATCCATCTTCGAATCCGTGGACCGCGAGGGCGACGCCTACGTCACGGTGACCGCGCCCATCAAGGGCGGGGACTGGAAGCTGGTCTACCAGCAGAAGTCCTCGGACGCCTTTTCGGCCATGACCCGCACCGAACTCGTCACCCTGGGCATCTTCCTCATCGGCGGGCTGGCCATCGTGGCCATGGCCCTGATCATCTCCCGCAAGCTCGTGGTCCGCTTCCAAGCCATCGACCAGGAGTCCGAGCTCATGAGCAAGCAGATCGTGGAGACCGGCAAGCTGGCGGCCATCGGCGAGCTGGCCGCGGGCATCGCCCACGAGATCAACAACCCGGTGGCCATCATGATCGAGGAGGCGGGCTGGGTCGGCGACCTCATGGAGGACGAGGGCCAGGCGTTGCCGTCCTACGTCGAGATCCAGCGGGCCCTGACCCAGGTGGGCAACCAGGGGCGGCGGTGCAAGGACATCACCCACAAGCTGCTCAGCTTCGCCCGGCAGACCGACTCCCGGGTGACCGACATGTCCGTGCCCGAATTCATCCGCGAGGTGGTGGACATCTCCATGCAGCAGGCCCGCTTCGCCCAGGTGGACTTCGACCTCGACCTGGACGAGTCCATGCCGCACATCTCCGCCTCGGCCACCGAGTTGCAGCAGGTCCTGCTCAATCTGGTCAACAACGCCATCCAGGCCATGGAGCCCGACGGCGGCAAGCTGTCCATCGGCTGCGCCATGGAGGACGGCCAGGCGGTCATCACCGTGGCCGACACCGGCCCCGGCATCCCGGCGGCCAACCTGGGCCGCATCTTCGACCCGTTCTTCACCACCAAGCCGGTGGGCAAGGGGAGCGGCCTGGGATTGTCCATATGTTTCGGAATTATCCACCAGATGGGTGGAGAGATAGACGTGGAAAGCACAGTGGGCAGGGGCACGCGGTTTACCATCCGTCTGCCGGTGCCGCCGCCCGCACGGCAACCTGAAACGCGACAGGAGATTCGACATGACTGATGCCACTGTTCTGATCGTGGACGACGAGCGGGGGTTCGTCGAGACCATGGCCAAGCGGCTCGAAAAGCGCAACATGACCGTTTTCCAAGCCTTTGACGGTGACGAGGCCATGGTCCGGTTGGCGGAGCACCCGAACATCCAGGTGGTCATCCTGGACATGAAGATGCCCGGCAAGGACGGCCTCGTCGTCCTGCAGGAGATCAAGGAGGCGTACCCCCTGGTCGAGGTCATCATGCTGACCGGCCACGCCACGGTCCCCTCGGCGGTCGAGGGCATCCAGCACGGGGCCTACGACTACCTGATGAAGCCGTGCAGCTTCGAGGACCTGAACCGGAAGATCGCCGAGGCCGTCGAGCTCAAGGGCGAGCACGAGGAAGAGGCCATCGAGGCCCGGCTCAGCAACATCACCGGACGCATGGGGTAGCGGCGTGGACAGGTCCATGGATACCGCCAAGGCCCCGGGCCGGGACGTGCGCCTGCTCATCGTCGACGACGAGACCGGGTTCGCCGAGGTCCTGTGCAAGCGCATGCGCCGTCGCGGCGTGGAGGCCGCGTCGGCGGAAAGCGGCGACGAGGCGGTGCGGCTGCTCCGTCGCGAGGAGTTCGACGTGGCCATCGTGGACCTGAAGCTCCAGGGCATGAACGGGATCGAGATTCTCAAGGTTTTCCGGCTGATGGCCCCGGATATGCCGGTACTCATGCTCACCGGCCACGGCAGCGAAGAGGCCCGCGACGAGTGCCTCAAGCTCGGCGCGGCGGGCTATCTCTCCAAGCCCGTGGAGTTCGACAGGCTGCTCGACAAGGCGTTCGAGGTCAGCGCCGGGAGAGAAAGGGCATGAACGGCGTGCGTGTGCTGCTGATCGACGACGAGGTCCCGTACACCGACGCCCTGGCCAAGCGGCTGGGCCGCAGGGGGCTGTCCGTCATGACCGCGGGCGGCGGGGCGCAGGCCCTCGAGATCATGGCCGCGAACGTTTTCGATGTGATCCTGCTCGACATCAAGATGGCGGGCATGGACGGCATCAAGACCCTTAGCGCCATCAAGCGGCGGCACCCCGAGGTGGAGGTGGTCATGCTGACCGCCCACGCCAACACGGACATCGTCATTTCCAGCCTGGCCATGGGGGCGTTCGATTACGTCCTGAAGCCGGCGGAGGTGGAGGAACTGGTTCGCAAGATCGACGATGCGGCCAGGACAAAGAGAAGCAATTCGAAGTGATCGGCCCGAGGGTGGGTGCTTCGGACGGGTTGAACAAAACAAGAGGAAGCGAGGATAATCATGCGATTTTTCAATCAATGGGGTAGATTCATGATGGCCGGGGCCGGAGCCCTCGCCCAGTGGGAGATCGACAACGCCAAGTCCATAGTGGGCAGCCGCAAAAAGCTGCTGCTCATCGGGCTGATGATCATTCCCATCATTCTGATCGGCGTGGCCTTTGCCGACGACATCGGTCCGGCCCTGCCGCATCTGCTCGGCGGCCACAAGGCCTACAGCCCGGCCTTCTACAGCATGGGCATCTTCCTGGTCTCCATCGCCATCGGCGTGGGCGCGGGGCTGATCACCGGCTGCATCGGCGCGGGCGGCGGCTTCATCATCGCCCCGGCGCTCATGTCCGCGGGCATCAAGGGCATCCTGGCGGTCGGCACCGACCTGTTCCACATCTTCGCCAAGGCGATCATGGGCAGCGTCATCCACCGCAAGCTCGGCAACGTGTCCGTGTCCCTGGCCGTGGTCTTCCTGGTCGGCGCGATCCTCGGGGCCACCGCGGGCGGCGTCATCAACCGCGTGCTCTACGAGATCAACCCGATCCTGAGCGACGCCTTCATCACCACCGTCTATTCGCTGATGCTCGGTTTCCTGGGCTTCTACGCCCTGACCGACTTCCTGCGTTCGCGCAAGGCCGACAAGGGCGGCGACGCCCACGGCGGCGGGGAAGGGGCCGAACTCGGCGCCCTGTGCCGCAACCTGCAGGACGTCAAGTGTCCGCCCATGATCAAGTTCGACCAGGACCTGGTGGCCGGAGGCCGTCAGATCTCCTGGATCTTCCTGGTCCTGTCCGGCGCGCTGGTCGGCCTGGCCGCGGGCATCATGGGCGTGGGCGGCGGCTTCCTGACCTTCCCGATCTTCGTCTACGTGCTCGGCGTGTCCTCCATGACCACGGTCGGCACCGACATCTTCCAGATCGTGTTCACGGCGGGCTTCGCGTCCATCACCCAGTACGCCATCTACGGCTTCATCTTCTACACCCTGGCCATGGGCATGCTCATCGGCTCGCTGGTGGGCATCCAGATCGGCGCGCTGGTGACCAAGATCGTGCCCGGCATCACCATTCGCGGCTTCTACGCCATGGCGGTGCTGGCCGGTTTCATGAACCGGATCTTCGCCCTTCCCGGCAAGCTGGCCGACATGGAAATCATCTCGCTCCCGACGGGCATGGGCTCGGTGCTCAACACCATCGGCATATGGGCGTTCTTTATCGTCATCGGCGGGTTCTCGGTCTGGGTGATCGGCACCTTCCTGATGAATATTTCCAAGCTCAAGAGAAAGGAGGCCTAGCGCCATGATCTACAACAAGAAGGAATTCTACGGGGGCACGGGCATGCTGGTCATCTTCTTCCTGGTCCTGTTCATGATGTTCCAGCCCATCTACCACGGGCACAACGGCATGCAGTTCCTGGACAACCTCTACAACTCCATCTCCAAGGGGTCCATCAACTACTCCGCGCAGTTGAAGACCGACATGGCCAAGTACGACGGCAAGGCCATCGACGTGACCCTGACCTACAGCACCGAGGTCCAGGCCGCCCAGTCGGCCGAGATGTTCGCCAAGGCCGGGGCGCAGGCCGGGGCCGAGGGCAAGGCCCTGCATCTGGCCGGTTCCCTGGGCACGATCCTGAAGGGCAGTCTGGACGACGCCCAGGCCATGTACCACAACGACGGCCAGGCCATGCAGGCCAAGTACGGCATCGAGCCGCGCCGCGTCCTATTCAACTGGTGGACCTCGTTCAAGCTGATGAACAAGGCCCTGGGCAACCAGAAGGAGTTCGAGGCGGCCAAGGCCGTGGACACGGTCCAGACCAAGGCCGTGGAGGCCTCCTACAACTACTACGGGGTCCAGGCCCAGAGCATCACGGACGACATCGGTCTGGTGAGCTTCTCCCTGGTCTTCTACGTGCTCTATACCCTGTGGTACGGCTTCGCCATCCTCTTCGTCTTCGAGGGATGGGGGCTCAAGCTCAGTCATTAAGTCTCGGAATGCGCATCATACCCTAGCCCCGCGAGGTCCGGCGGCCCCCCGGCCGCCGGGCCTCGCACCCGATCCATGAAGGGATTTACTCCTGTCCGAAATGCTTGTATTTTCTGCTGATGAGGAAGCGTGCATGAATCTCCAGAACTATTACGACACCGTCATGGAGCTGACCCACGGCATCGTGGTCACGCTCGATCTCGACGGGGGGATCATCCACGGCAACTCCGAGCTGGAGCACCTCTCCGGGTACCATCTCCAGGAGCTGGCGGGCCGCGACTGGTTCGAGGTCTTCATCCCCAGGGACGAGCGGGACATGGCCCGGCGCGCGCTGCTCGAGGGCGTCCACGGCCAGGGCGTGACCGCCTTTGCCGGGCGCATCCGGGCCAAGGACGGGGACACGGTCTATGTCAACTGGAACCTCAAGCCGCTGACCGACTCCAACGGCGAGGTCGTCAGCCTGCTGTGCGTGGGCCAGGACGTGACCGACCTGGTCCTGCGCGAGAAGGGGCTTTTGCGCGAGCGGTTCACGCTGCTGGAGCGCAACAAGGAGCTCAGCTGCCTCTACTCCCTGAGCCAGCTCATGGGCGAGATCCACCGGACCATGGACGACCTCCTGACCCAGGTGGTCGAGCTGCTCCCGGCGGCCTTCCAGAACCCGGAGATGACCTACGCCCGGCTGCGCATCGGACACAAGATTTACGAGACCCCCGGCTTCGAGGAGAGCGACTACATGCTCAAGTCCGACCTCGTCATCAACGGCGAGAAGCGGGGGTCGCTGGCCGTGGCCGTGCGCAACGACGCGGCCCGGCCCGGCTTCCTGGAGGACGAAAAGGACCTGTTCACCACCGTGGTCCAGCAGGTGGTCATCCTGGTCTCCAAGCGGGAGACCCGGCTGGCCAAGCAGGAGTTGGAGCGGCAGTTGCGCCAGTCCGACCGGCTGGCCAAGATCGGCCAGTTCTCGGCCGGGGTGGCCCACGAGATCAACGAGCCCCTGGCCAACATCCTCGGGTTCGCCGAGCTCGCCCTGCAGACCCCGGACCTGCCCGAGCAGGTGGCCACGGACCTGAACAACATCGTGGAGTCCTCCCTGCACGCCCGCGAGATCATCCGCAAGCTCATGTTTTTCGGGCGCCAACTGCCGCCCCAGCCCGCGTTCATCGACTTCAACGACACCGTGGAGCAGGCCCTGCGCATCACCGAGTCCGGGGCCCGGCGCGGGGACATCGAGATCGTCCGGGACTTTGATCGCTCCCTGCCCAAGATCCTGGCCGATCCGCAGCACATGAAGCAGGTGGTGGTCAACCTGGTGGTCAACGCCATCCAGGCCATGACCGGGGGCGGCACCGTGACCATCCGGACCATCGGCCTTGATAGCGACGCCTATCTCGTGGTGGAGGACACCGGGCCGGGCATGACCCCGGACGTGCTCAAGATGATTTTCACCCCGTTTTTCACCACCAAGGACGTGGACAAGGGTTCCGGCCTGGGGTTGTCCGTGATACACGGCATCGTCAAGGCCCATGGGGGATTCATTCAGGTGGAAAGCTCGCCGGACGGGGGGACCAGGGTGGAGGTCGCCTTCCCCTGCCATCTGCGCGACCCGGAGGATGAGCAATGAGCAGGAACATCCGCATTCTCGCGGTGGACGACAGCAAATCGACCCTGGAAGTGCTCAAGCGCAACCTCGTGCCCGCCGGCTACGAGGTCTTCACCTGCGGCAGGGTGGACGAGGCCGTGGCCCTGCTCGAGGATCTGGTCATCGACCTGGTCATCACCGACTACCGCATGCCCGCGGCCTCGGGGCTGGATCTGATCAAGCACGTGCGGGCCAACCTGCCGGACGTGGAAATCATGATGATCACCGGCTACCCGTCCATCCCCGGCGCGGTGGAGGCCATCAAGGACGGGGCCGGGGAGTACCTGGCCAAGCCGTTCACCACCGACGAGCTGCTCTCCTCGGTGGGGCGTATCGTGGAGCGGCTGCAGCGCAGGCGGGTGCTTTCCTCGCCCGACACCCCGCCCGACAATTTCGGAATCATCGGCAACTCGCCGGAGATGGAGCTGGTCTTCCAGCGCATCGGCAAGGCCTCGGCCTCGGACGCCAACGTGCTCATCCGCGGCGAGTCCGGCACCGGCAAGGAGCTGGTGGCCCGGGCCGTGCACTACAACAGCGACCGGCGGACCGCGTCGTTCGTGCCGGTCAACTGCACGGCCATCCCGGACAGCCTGGTGGAGAGCGAACTGTTCGGCCACGTCAAGGGTGCCTTCACCGGGGCCAAGGAGTCCCGCGCGGGCTTCTTCGAGGTCGCCAACGGCGGGTCCATCTTCCTGGACGAGATCGGCGACGCCAGCCCGACCATGCAGGCCAAGCTTCTGCGCGTGCTCCAGTCCAAGGAGTTCTGCAAGGTGGGGTCGAGCATCGTCAAGACCGTGGACGTGCGCATCCTGGCCGCCACCCACAAGGACCTGCGGCGCATGGTAGACGAGGGCTCCTTCCGCGAGGACCTCTTCTACCGGATCAACGTCATCGACATCAACGTGCCGCCCCTGTCCGAGCGTGGGGACGACATCCTCGTACTCATCAACCAGTTCCTGACCGAATTCTCGCGGGCCATGCGCCGCGAGCCGCCGAGCATCTCGGACGAGGCCCTGCAGGCCATGCGCCGTTTCAACTGGCCCGGCAACGTCCGCGAACTGGAGAACCTCATCCAGCGGCTGGTGGTCATCGTGGACCACGATACCATCGAGATCACGGACCTGCCCGAGGCCATGCGCTTCAGCCTGCCGCGCGAGGGCAGCGTCAACCGGACCCTGGAGGAAGTGGAACTCGAACACATCCGCAACGTCCTGGTCATGACCGGGGACAACAAGACCCGCGCGGCCGAAATCCTCGGCATCAACCGCAAGACCCTGCGCGAAAAACTCAAGCGCTTCGAAGGGATGGCCGCGCAGGGCGAAT
Source organism: Pseudodesulfovibrio karagichevae (assembly GCF_041414475.1). NCBI lineage: Bacteria > Pseudomonadati > Thermodesulfobacteriota > Desulfovibrionia > Desulfovibrionales > Desulfovibrionaceae > Pseudodesulfovibrio > Pseudodesulfovibrio karagichevae. The sequence goes on along the minus strand of NZ_JBGLYH010000010.1, from coordinate 31,642 downwards.
AGCCCGGCCCGGCCGCCGCAGGAAGCATCTTTGGGGTTGACCCGGACCGGCCCTTATGCGAAATGGCCGGACGGCGTTGACCTGCCCGCGCAGTAGGGTATGGTTCAATGCACAATCATATCCAAGGCGCATCATGGCTTTCAACGCGGGAAAATTCATCAGCAATCACGTCCGGCACGGCATGAAGGTCGGCCTGGCCAGCGTCCTGGCCTACGTCGGGGCGGAATGGGTCGGCCTACCCTACGGGTACTGGGCGGTCATCACCACGGTCATCGTCATGCAGATGCACGTGGCCGACTCCATCCAGATGTGCCTGTACCGGTTCACCGGCACGGCCATCGGCGCGGGCATGGGCATCCTGATGATCCTCGTCTTCCCGCCCACCCATTTCTACACGCTCATCGCGGTCTTCGTGGGCACGGGCATCTGCGCCTACCTGACGCGCTACGACGCGCGCTACCGCATGGCGGCCATCACCATGGCCATCGTCTTCCTGTCCAGCCTGCAGGCGGAGCATCGCATCGAATACTCCCTGTTCCGGGTGGCCGAGATCGGCGTGGGCGTGCTCTGCGCCTTCGTGGTCTCGGTGGTGGTCTGGCCCAACCGGACCACCTCGGTCCTGCTCGACCGGCTGTGCAGGCAGTACGACCAGGTGGCGGACAATCTCCAGCTGCTCATGGACAATTTCCTGCACCGCCAGCGCAAGACCGACCCGGACCTGTTCTTCGACCTGGCCCGCGAGGTCCAGGCCAACCGGGAACTCTACAACAAGGTCTATTCCACCGAGCGGCGCGTCTTCCGCGACGACATGGATCTGCTCGCCCTGCAGGTCAACACGCTCAACTCCGTGGTGGAGCGGTTGCAGTCCACGCCCAGCCTGCTCAACGAGGTGGAGGGCACCGGGTTCGACATCATCATGACCCCGGAGCTCACCCAGCTGGCCAGCGACATGGCCGACGCCCTGCGCGCCATCGGCCGGGGCGTCCACTACGACCCCCATCCCCTGGCCAGGGCCGTGGACGGGGTGGAGAAGCGGTTCATAGAGCTGCGCGAGCAGGGCGTCATCGAACGGTTCGAGGTGCGCCGCTACTTTCAGGTCATGAGCTTCATCAACACCGCCCAGCACCTCGGCGAGTATCTCCTGGTGGTCCTGAACAAGCCGCAGATGCCTCGCTAGCAGCTGTTTTTGCCATGAAAAAAGGGGACGGGAATCATTCCGTCCCCTTTTTTCATGGGGAAATATCAAATTTTCCTCCTGGCGGTTGACACTATATCCCGTTCGTTCGACATTACACGTACTATTCAAACGGCTGTTCATCCCCCTTTCCCACACAGCTGACCGCAGGAGGAATCCATGTCGCGCTTTCGTCTTTCGTATTTCATCGTTTCGTGCCTTTTCGTTTTGATGACCCTGGGCTTTTCATCCGTGTCCCAGGCGTGTACGGGGATGCGGGTCAAGGCCAAGGACGGTTCCCTGGTCTTTGCCCGGTCCATGGAGTTCGGCACCCAGACCGAGTCCGACCTGATGGTCGCGCCCCGGGGCATGACCTGGACTTCCCAGGCCCCGGACGGGAGCAAGGGACTGCACTGGAAAAGCAAATACGCCTTTGTCGGGCCCGACGGCCTGACCATGAAGCGGCCCCTGGAAGGAATCAACGAGAAGGGCCTCTACGTGGGCGGGTTCTGGATGCCCGCCGGGGAGGCCGCCTTTCCGAATCTCGATCCCGCCGACTATTCCAAGGCCGTCTCCCAACTCGATTTCGTGGCCCGGCTCTTGAGCACCTGCGCCACGGTCGACGAGGTCAGGGCCGAAGTCTCCGGCATGAAATTGGCCGGGGTCGAGATCAAGCAGCTCAACTTGCTCCCCCTGGCCCATTGGACAGCTCTCGATTCGACCGGCAGGATGATCGCCATCGAATCCATCGGCGGCAAGGTCGCCATCACGGACAACCCGGTGGGCGTCTTCACCAACGCACCATACTTTGCCTGGCACCTGGAGCACCTGCGCATGTACATCAATCTGCGCCCCGACAACGTCGATTCCGCCCAGATAGGTGACTATCGGATGAAGCCCTTCGGCGAAGGCTCGGGCCTGATCGGGCTGCCCGGGGACCTGACCCCGCCGTCCCGTTTCGTCAGGGCGGCCTTTTTCGCCGATTCGGCGCTGACGCCCGCCGACGCCGACGGTGCCGTGACCCTGGGCATGAACCTCATAGCCGCTTTTTCCATCCCCACGGGCGTGAGCCGGGGCACCGGCTCGGACGGCAAGCCCGAGTACGACTTCACCCAATGGACGACGGTGTATGACCTGTCCCGCAAGGTCGTCTACTTCCGCACCTACGACAACCAGGACTACCGCAAGGTCCGCTTCGACGCGTTGCCGCTGGACGGAACCGCTCCCCGGTTCATCCCCATGTGGAACGTGAAGCCGTCTTATCGGGATGTGAGCGACCAGGCCAAATCCGCTCAATAGGCCTTCCGGCCAGACCCTCACTTCAGGGCGCGCGGGATTCGTTCCGCGCGCCTCTTTTCTTGCCTGACCGGCAGGGCGCATCGCGTCCGCAGCCGCCACCTTCGCCCTCGAACGCAGCGTCGCCGCCACACGTCTCCGGACTTGCGGGAGCGGTTCATCTTGAAAAAATTGGATAATTTTGCCAACCGGGGAAAATTCCCCCGGTTGGTTCGCGCAACGTCATTTCCCCGCTGTTTTGCGTGATTTGCCAGGTTGCGAGAAGCGGTCGGCCAATCGGGCAATGGGCGGGCAGAGGCTCCTTTTGTGGTGCCCAACACATTGCTTTTTCAATGTATTACCATGCGCTGTCCATGTCCGGGAAGAGTGGCGGCGACATCGACCCGATGCGGGCGCGGCCGCCATGGACCGTGTTGCCGGATTGAAGAAGGGCGGTCCTTACAGGGGATTGCGTGATTCAGGGTGCGGCACGGGAATTTGTGTTGCTAATTTTATTCTTGTTATATCAAGTAGATAAAAGTATTTTTCCACTTTGCATCATGGGGTGTCGGCTGGCATGCTTTCTGCTTTCCGCTGGTTGATTGACTAATCAATCTGAGCGCGACGCCGGGCGAAATACGGAGACAGCCCAACCGCGTGTGTTGAAACCACCTATCCGAGCGAGGATTGACCAGTTGCAGAACAGATATCTCATCATTTCAGCGGCCGTAGGGCTCCTCTTCGCAGGGGCCGTGGTCGGGTACGCGATCCCGGTGGAGAAACAGGAGGTCCCGGCGCGGGTCATCCTGGACAACACCGGCGGTCGGGTCGTGTTCGCCCACCGGGTGCATGCCGAGGACTACGGCTCCGCCTGCGAGGACTGCCACCACGACGGCGTGGAGGGGGAAGCCTATCTGCCGTGCGGCGCCTGCCATCCGGCGGAGTTCGACGAAACGTTCCGCACCAACCATCAAAAGGCGTTTCCGGACCAAAAGGCCTGCCTGCGCTGCCATGACGAGGTGCCCTCCGGGCCGCTCGCCGAGGACGCGCGGCCGGACATCGAATCCATCCCCACGCGGGGCGAGGCCTTCCACACCCAGTGCATGGGATGCCACGAAGAGAACGGCGGGCCGTTCGGCGACGACGCCTGCTACCAGTGCCACGCGAGGTGAGCCATGCTCAAGATTCACTATTCCCTTGATTTCGAGCTGACCAATTCCATCCGCGACATGGCGCTCCCCGAAGAGTTGCACGTCCAGGTGCGCAACCTGGTCCTCAAGACCAAGAAGGGCGCCGTGCTGACCCGGGGCGACGTCATCGCCGAACATCCGGCTCCCGGCGGCGGGGCGTTCCATGCGGCGGCGGGCGGCAAGGTCACGGCCGTCAACTACCACAACCTGGTCGTGCAGTGCACGGGCAGCGACGAAACCGTGCCCCCGGTGGACGTGAGCTCCATGGGCAAGGGCACGGAACTGCTGCGCACCCTGCAGGGGCTGGGCGTGGACGTGGCCCCGCTCACGGGCAAGGCCGAGGTCCTGGTCATCAACGGCCTGAACCCGGAACCGGGCGTCTCCGTGGCCCAGCAGCTGCTCCGGGACGGCCGGGAGGAGCTGGGCGCGGGTCTGAACCTGGCGCGCAAGCTGCTCTCGCCCAACCGGACCGTCCTGGCCGTGCCCAAGGGCGAGCAGGCCGCCATCCCCGGGGCCGAGACCGTGGAGATCCGGGCCAAGTACCCGTACTCCCTGGACGCCCTGGTGGTCCGCGCCGTGACCGGCAAGGAGTTCCCCGAGGGCACCCGGGCCATCAACGTCATGGACCTGTACGATTTGGGCAGGGTGGCCCTGACCGGGCTGCCCGTCACCGAGACCCTCATGACCATCGCCGGACACAACTACCGGGTGCCCATCGGCACGCCCGTGCGGCACATCCTGGACCTCCTCGGCCTGGTCACCACCCCCGGCGACACCATCGTCCTGGGCGGGCCGTTCCGGGGCGAGGCCATATACAGCCTGGACGAGGGCGTGAAGAAGACCGACTACGGCCTGTTCATCACCTCCTCGGACGCCATTCCGGCGGTCCAGGACGCGGCGTGCATCAACTGCGGCGAGTGCGTCCTGCAGTGCCCGGCCCGGGTCCAGCCGCACCTCATCAGCCGCTGCGCGGAGTACGAGCGGTTCGAGGAGGCCGAGCGCTACGGCCTGAACAGCTGCTTCGAGTGCGGGCTGTGCGCCTTCAACTGTTTCGCCAGGCGGCCGCTGCTGCAATACATCCGCTTCGCCAAGGCGCAGCTCAAGGCCAAGGGACAGGACGCCCAGGCCTAGCCGGTCCGGGACCAAACACGAAGTTCGACAACACAAGGATGATGTAAGGCTATGAACCCTCCCATACTCAAAGCGATGTCCGACATCACGCTCAAGCTGACGGTTTCCCCGCCGCCGCACTGGCGGAGCGGGCGGACCATCCAGGGCATGATGCAGGCGCACCTGCTGGCGCTGGTCCCGGCCGCGGCCATGGCGGTGGTCATGTACGGCTACCGCGCGATCTCGGTCATCGGCCTGGCCGGCACGGCGGCCGTACTCACCGAGGTCGTCTGCCTGCGGCTCCAGAAGCGGGACGTGGATGTGGACAACTATTCGGCCCTGTACGCAGGCGTGCTCTTCGCCTTCCTGCTTCCGGCGACCGCGCCGTGGTGGCTGGTGGCCATAGGCGGGGTGCTGACCATCGCCCTGGGCCGCACGGTCTTCGGCGGATTCGGCTGCAACCCGGTCTGCGCACCGCTGGTGGCCTGGGCCGTATGCCGCTTCTCCTGGCCCTCGGCCATGGACATCGACCTGAACCTCGCGAACTACATGATCAATAGCCCGGTGGATCAACTCATGTATTTCGGAGTGGGGAGCCTCCGCCAGTTCGATTACATGGATCTGTTCACCGGGCACCAACTCGGCGGGCTGGGCTCGTCCCAGGTCATGGCCCTGGCCGCGGGCGGCATCTTCCTGCTCGCCGCCCGGTGGATCCGCCTGTTCATCCCGGCGGGCTTCCTCATCGGCGTGGCGGGCACGTCCGCGATCTACTGGGCCATCGACCCGACCGTCTACGCCGACCCCATGTTCCACCTGCTGGCGGGCTCCACCGTGTTCGGAGCCTTTTTCCTGGCCCCGGACGTGGCGTCCAGCCCCGTGGGCAAGATTCCCCAGACCGTGTTCGGCCTCATCGCCGGGGCCATGGTCGTGATCATCCGCACGTACGGGGTGTATCCGGACGGCGTGCCGTTCGCCATCATGGTGGCGAACCTGCTCAGCCCGCTGTTGGACCGCCTCCGTCCCAAGTACTTCGGAGTCAGATAACCATGCGTGAAATCATCAATATGATCGTGGTGTTGTCGCTTATCTGCGCCGCTTCCGGTACCCTGCTGGTCAACCTGAAGCGGGCCACCAGGGCGAAGATCGAACAACAGGTGCTCATCAACGTCCAGGGCCCGGCCCTGATGACCGTGCTCGCGGGGTGCGACAACGATCCCATCGCCGAGCGCAAGACCGTTGACGGCGTGACCGTGTTCCCGGCCAGGCGCGCAGGCAAGCTCGTGGGCGTGGCCTTCGAGACCTTCGCCGCCGGGTACTCCGGCGACGTCGGGGTCATGGTCGGATTCGACGTGGACAAGAACCGGCTCATCGGCATCGGCATCACCACCCAGACCGAGACGCCGGGCGTGGGCACCCGGATCATGAAGCCCGCCTTCCTCAAGCAGTTCAAGGGGCACGGGCTCGACTCCATGGCCCTGAGTTCCAAGAGCGGCGACATCGACGCCGTGGCCGGGGCGACCTATTCGTCCTCCGGCGCGGTGGACGCCGTGCGCAAGGCCCTCACCCTGTACAAGGGCATCAAGCCCCAAATCGCCGACCTCTGGCCGGCGTCCTAAGGAGCGACAGCAATGAGTGCTTCCCTCAAGAAGGAATTCACCAAGGGGCTGTGGGACGAGCTGCCGCCGTTCCGCGTGGTCCTCGGGCTGTGCCCGACCCTGGCCGTGACCTCCACGGCCGAGAACGGATTCGGCATGGGCATGGCCGTGCTCTTCGTCCTGACCCTGTCCAACGCCATCATCTCGGCCCTGCGCAAGGTCATTCCGGGCAAGGTGCGCATCGCCTGCTTCATCGTCATCGCGGCCTCCCTGGTGGTGGCCGTGGAGCTGCTCATGCAGGCCTACACCTATTCCCTGTACCAGCGGCTCGGCATCTTCGTGCCGCTGATCGTGGTCAACTGCATCATCCTGGGCCGGGCCGAGGCCTTCGCCTCCAAGAACCCGGTCCTGCCGTCCATCGCCGACGGCCTGGGCATGGGGCTCGGCTTCACCCTGTCCCTGACCTTCCTCGGCGCCTTGCGCGAGGGCTTCGGCAACGGCACGATCTTTGGCGTGCCGGTGGCCTGGGAGTCCTTCCAGCCCGCGCATTTCATGGTCATGGCCCCCGGCGCCTTCGTCTGCCTGGGCATGATCCTGGCGGGCATGAACGCGCTCAACCGGTACCTGAGCCGCCGCAAGGGCGAGCCGCTGACCGAGCCGCAGAACACGGCCTGCGCGTCCTGCGCGGGCTGCAACATGTGCATCACGGCCAAGAGGGAGGGGTAGGTCATGGATTACTTCATGCTGTTCATCTCGGCCATCTTCATCAACAACATCGTCCTGGTCCAGTACCTGGGCACCTGCCCGTTCATGGGCACGTCCAAGTCCACGGACGTGGCCATCGGCATGGGCGCGGCGGTCATCTTCGTCATGCTCATGGCCACGGCCTTCACCTGGCCCCTGCAGCACTACGTGCTCACGCCGTACGGCATCGGCTACCTCCAGACCATCGTGTTCATCCTGGTCATCGCCTCTCTGGTCCAGTTCGTGGAGCTGTTCCTGAAGAAGGTCATTCCGCCGCTGCACGCCTCGCTCGGGCTGTTCCTGCCCCTGATCACCACCAACTGCGCGGTCATGGGCGTGGCCATCATGGTCCAGCGCAGCAACTATTCGTTCGTCAAGGCGATGGCCTTCTCCCTTGCCTCGGGCATCGGCTTCCTCATCGCCCTGGTCATCATCTCCGCCATCCGGGAGCGGCTGGACGTCTCCCCGGTGCCGGTGGTCTTTCGCGGCATTCCGGTGGCGCTCGTCACGGCGGGCATCATGTCGCTGGTCTTCCTCGCCTTCCAGGGCATGGCCGCGTAACCGTACAAGCACAAGGACGAGATCATGGTTACCTCATCCATATTGGTTCTGTTTCTCCTAGGGTTGACGGCCGCCTCGATCCTGGCGGTCGCCTCGCGTATCCTCTACGTCAAGGAGGACCCTCGCGTGGCCAGGGTCGAGGCGTGCCTGCCGGGCGCCAACTGCGGCGGCTGCGGGTTCCCGGGCTGCTCGGCGGCGGCTGCGGCCGTGGTCGACGGCATCGCCGCCCCGGAGGTCTGCGTGGTCGCCAACCTCGAGACCGCCGCCCGCATCGCCGGGATCATGGGCGCCGAGGTGCAGTTCAAGGAGCCCAAGGTGGCCACGAACATCTGCAGCGGCGGCTCGCGAGCCAACCTGCTCTTCGACTACAAGGGCGTCGAGGACTGCCGCGCCGAGGCGCTGCTCTACGGCGGCGAGAAGTCCTGCGGCATCGGCTGCATCGGGCTCGGCACCTGCGTCAAGGTCTGCGGGTTCAACGCCATCCGCCTGAGCGACGCCGGGCTGCCCGTGGTGGACTGGAACGCCTGCCGGTCCTGCGGCAAGTGCGCCGAGGCGTGCCCCACCGGGGCCATCCGCATCTCCAGCGTGACCAGCGTGCTCCTGCACCTCAACCAGACCGACGACTGCCTGGCCCCGTGCATGCAGAAGTGCCCGGCCCAGATCAACGTCCGGCGCTTCATCCAGCAGCTCAGGCAGGGCGACATGCGCGGCGCGCTCCTGACCATCAAGGAGCACAACCCGCTGCCGCTCATCGTGGGCCGCGTCTGTCCTGCCCCGTGCGAGAACATCTGCCGGCGCAAGATCGTGGACGAGGGCGTGGCCATCCACACCCTGCAACGGTTCGTGGCGGACTGGGAGATGCACTCCGGCGTGCGCGTGCCCCTGCACTGCAACCCGCCCAGCGGACACAGGGTGGCGATCATCGGCGGCGGCCCGGCCGGGCTGTCCTGCGCCTACTTCCTGCGCCGCGTCGGCCATGAGCCGGTCATCTTCGAGAAGCGTCGGCACATCGGCGGCATGATGCGCGGCGTCATCCCGGAATACCGCCTGCCCAAGAAGGTGGTGGACTGGGAGGTGCAGACCATCCTCAACCTCGGCGTGGAGGCCCGCACCGGCGTGGCCTTCGGCAAGGACGTGACCGTGGCCGACCTCGAGCGCGAGGGATTCGAGGCCGTCTTCATCGCCACGGGCGCGTGGAAGGTGCCCCCGCTGGGCATCGAGAACGACGACGCCGAGGGCGTGCTCGACGCGGTCTCGTTCCTGTACGGCGTGGGCCGGGAATACACCGACCTGCGAGGCCGCACCGTTGTGGTCGTGGGCGGCAGCAACACGGCCATGGACGTGGCCCGCAGCGCCGTGCGCCTCGGGGCCACGGCCATCGCCCTGGTGCCGAGCATCCAGCGCAAGATGTCCGCCAACAAGGACGAGGTCCTGCGCGCCCTGGAGATTGGGGCCGACCTCCGCTACATGACCGCGCCCCTGGGGCTGGTGGCGGAAGACGGGGCCGTCTGCGGCGTGACCTATTGCGACCTGGCCTACGACGACCCGGAAAAGGCCAAGGGCGACCCCAAGCCCGTGACCGGGACCAAGGCGTTCGTGGCGGCCGACCTGGTCATCGCGGCCACGGACCGCGTGGTGGACGACAGCCTGCTGCGCGACGCCGAGGGCAACCCCCTATTCAAGACCGACAAGAAGACCGGAGGGATCGGCGCGAACCCGACCACGTTGCAGACCGACATCCCCAACGTGTTCGTGGGCGGAGAGGTCCACACCGGCCGCAACATCCTGATACAGGCGGTGTCGGACGGACGCCGCGCCGCACGCTCCATCCACTTTTACGTGACCCAGGGGACCGTCCCCGAGCCGGACAACCAGCAGGTTCAGGTCATCCCCGAGACGATCCTCAAGGACATGCACGTGACGTACTCCATTCCCAGAGTGCAGGAGCCCCTTACCAGCGTGGAAGAGCGGCGGCACACCTTCAAGGAGGAGGTGGCCGGTTCCATCACCTACGAAACGGCCCGTAAGGAGGCGAGCCGCTGCCTGCGTTGCGGACTGACCTGTTACGACGCCGACGCCGGGGCCGAATATACCCTGGACGAGGACGTCACGGTCATCGCCGCGCCGGGCAGGGAGTAGGCGAGGACCCTCGTACGATCTCCCGATCGGGCTCGCGTGCGTCTCACCCTCCGGGGATAGCGCCCCCTGTCGCCCGGAGGACAGGCGCATCAAGCCGCAGCCCCGGACACGCAAAGTGTCCGGGGCTGCAATTGTCACGGGCCGGGGCCGGGCCGTCGGCGGATCAGTTTTTCCGGCTTTCGGGAACGAGCCGCACGGCTAGGGCGGCGAGAGCGGACAGGGTGGCCAGGGCGGTCACGGCTCCCCAGCCCCAGTGGGTCTGCAGGGCGCTGCCCAGGGCCGAGCCCGCCGACATGCCGGTGAACATGCCCACGAAGAGCACCGCGTTGAGGCGGCTGCGCGCCTCGGCGTCCAGGGCGTAGATGATGGTCTGGTGGGCTATGAGCGTGGCCTGCACCCCGAGGTCGAAGCCCACGGCCGCGACGCCGAGGAGCACGAGTCGGCCCACGGGCGGGAGGGCGGGCATGAGGAACATGGTCGCGAAGGACGCGGCCACCAGGGCGGCCCCCAGCCGGGTGACGGACTCCGGTCCCTTCCTGTCCGCCATGCGCCCGGCCACGGGTGCGGCCAGGGCCCCGGCCGCACCGGCCAGTCCGAAGGCTCCGGCCGCCTCGCTGCCGAGGTGGAAGGGCGCGTCATAGAGCATCAGCGCCAGGGTGGACCAGAACGCGCTGAAGCCCAGGGAGAGCAGGCCCTGCGCCACGGCCGCGCGCCGCAGCTTCGGGTGGGCCCGCCACAGCTCGGCCAGGGAGCGCAGCAGCGCGCCGTAGGAATGCCGGATGGTCGGTTCGACCCTGGGCAGCATGCGCCATGCGCCGAGGCCGACGAGCACGATGCTGACGGACGAGGCGTAGAAGACCGAGCGCCAGCCGAAGTGCGCGGCCAGGTAGCCGCTGGCCACGCGCGACAGGACGATGCCCAGGAGCAGGCCGGTCATGATCGTGCCCACGATCCTGCCGCGCTGCGCGTCCGGGGCCAGGTGCGCGGCCGTGGGCACGATGTCCTGGGCCAGGGTGGCCGAGATGCCGATGCCCAGGCTGGCGGCCAGCAGCGGGACGATGGACGGTGAAATCGCGGACAGGAACAGGGCGGCGGCGAGCAGGGCCGCCTTGAGTATGATGATGTTGCGCCGGTCGAAGCGGTCGCCCAGAGGGGCCAGGAACAGGATGCCCAGGGCGTAGCCGAGCTGCGTCAGGGTCGGCACCCAGCCCACGATGTCGCCGGTCGCGCCGATGTCGGCCCCGAGCACGCCCAGGAGCGGCTGGCAGTAATACAGCGCGGCCACGGCCGCGCCCGCCCCGGCCGCCAGGAAGAGGACCAGCGACGCGGAGGGCGTCCGGTCTGTGCCGGGAGAGGTTGATAGGGAGGTATGGGAAGAGGTCATTGCTTTTCTCCTTTGCTTGCGGCGGCCGGATTTCAATACCGCCGGTTCGTTCCAATGCAAAGGTAGGTACGAGTCAGTTGTTTGTGAAATATATTGTTGTTGTAGATTTGATAAGTTTGTCTTATCAATAGGCATGGAACTCAGACATCTCCGCTATTTTGTGGGCGTCGCCACGGAGCTCAATTTTTCCAAGGCGGCGGAAAAACTGCTGGTCTCCCAGCCCGCCTTGAGCACCCAGATCGTGGACCTGGAGGAAGACCTGGGCGCGCCGTTGTTCATCCGCAGCACGCGCCAGGTCCGGCTGACTGCCGCCGGAGAAGCCTTCCTGGAGGAGGCCGAGGACATCCTGCGCCGGGCGGAGGTGGCTCGGCAGCGGGTCGCGCGCGTGGCCCGGGGCGAGGAGGGGGAGTTGACCGTCAGCTTCTTCGCCGCGCCGATCATGTTTTTCCTGCCGGAACTGGTCCGCCGGTTCCGCGCCGCCTATCCGGCGGTGTCCCTGCGGCTGCGGGAGCTGACCCCGGACAGGCAGCTTGCGGCCTTCGACCGAAACGAGATCGACGTGGGGTTCACCCGTCCTCTGCCTCCCGGCCATCCGCACCTCGAATGCGAACAGTTGTTCGAGGAGCGCTTCCTCGCGGTCATGGCCGAGACGCATCCCCTGGCCGGGCGCGACCGGATAAGCCTGGACGAACTGGCGGGCGAGCCCTTCGTGCTCATGGACCGCGCCGTGGCCGTCACCCTCTACGACCTGGTCATCGCCCTGTGCCGGGAGGCCGGGTTCTCGCCGCTGGTGGAGCACACGCCGGACCTCATGGCCTCGCTGCTCATGATGGTCGCGGCCGAACAGGGCGTCAGCGTCGTCCCCGAGGGCGTCCGCAACCTGCGCGACAGGCAGGTGGCCTACGTCCCGCTCGATCCGTCGCCCGATCCCATCCCGTTGCTGCTTTCCTGGGACCCCGGCCGGGACAATCCGGCCCGGGACGCCTTCCTCCGGCTGGTCCGCGAGGGCGGGCCCGACATCCGCCAGCAGGCCCGATTGGCGGAGTGAGGCGGCCGGTTTAAATGGAAGCACCAAGGAAAAGGCCTTGCGGAGAAACCGCAAGGCCTTGCTTGTTCATGTCGTTTGAGAAGCCGGAATCTACCGTTCCAGGTAGGTGTACCCCCGCAGGCCGTTCTTGTAGGCCTGGAGGATTTCGCGGCGCTGGGCCGGGGTGATCAACCCCTTGCGCACGCTCTGCTCGGCGGTTTCGCGGAAGCGGGTGAGCAGCGCCTTGGTGTCGTATTCCACATAGGACAGGACGTCCTCCACGGTGTCGCCTTCCAGTTCGCCGACGAATTCGTACTTGCCGTCCTCCAGGATGCGGATGGTGACCACGTTGGTGTCGCCGAACAGGTTGTGCAGGTCGCCCAGGGTCTCCTGGTACGCGCCCACGAGGAAGGCCCCGAGGTAGTATTCCTCCGAGCTCTTGAGGGCGTGCAGGGCCATGGTCCGGTTCACGCCCGGTCCATCGATGAAGCGGTCGATCTTGCCGTCGCAGTCGCAGGTGATGTCGGCCAGGGACCCTTCGCGGGTGGGTTCCTCGTCCAGCCGGTGCACGGGCATGACCGGGAAGAGCTGGTTGATGGCCCAGGCGTCGGGCAGGGACTGGAACACGCTGAAATTGCAATAGTAGATGTCCGACAGGGTGCGCGCGATCCCCTCCAGCTCCAGGGGCAGGGCGGGCAGGTTGCGGGCCAGGACCGCGATGCTTCGCACGGTCTGCCAGAAGACGTTTTCGCCCAGGGCGCGCTCGCGGAAGGAGATGGTCCCCTGGTTGAAGGCCTGGCGGACCTCGTCCCGATAGTAGAGGGCGTCGTTGAAGCTCTCCTGGATGTTGTCCGCATGCAGGGCGAGCATGGTCGCGTGCAGGTGCCGGATGTGGACGTTGGTGTCCTCGGGCAGGCTCTCCGGAAGCGGCTCGGGCTCGAACCGGGCGGCGTCGAGCACGTTGAAGAGCAGCATGGAGTAGTAGGCCACCAGGGCCCGGCCGGACTCGGTGATGATGGTCGGGTGGTCCACGCCCTGCTCGTCGAGCACGGTCATGACCCCCTCGATGATGTCCGCGCAGTATTCGTACACGGAATAGTTGCGGCTGCTGGACAGGCTGGTCCGGGTGCCGTCGTAGTCCACGGCCAGGCCGCCGCCGAGGTCCAGGTAGCGCATGCCCGCGCCCTCGGCCGTGAGGCCCGCGTAGATGCGGCTGGCCTCGGACACGCCCGAGCGGATCTCGCGGATGTTCGGGATCTGCGAGCCCAGGTGGTAGTGGAGCAGTTGCAGGCAGCCGAGCATTCCGGCCTCCTTGAGGCGGTCGATGACCTCGATGATCTGGGCCGCATTGAGGCCGAAGATGGAGCGGTCCCCGCCGGACTCGGCCCACTGGCCCGTGGCCTGGGAGGCGAGCTTGGCGCGCACGCCGAGGATGGGCTCCACGCCGAGCGCCTTGGAGCGCTCGATGATCAGCGGCAGCTCGCCGGGCATTTCGATGACCAGCACGCACTTGAAGCCGAGCTGCACGGCGTGCAGGGCCAGGTCCACGAACTCCTCGTCCTTGTAGCCGTTGCACACGAGCACGGCCCCGGGGTCGCTGTGCATGCCCATGGCCGCGATGAGTTCGGCCTTGCTCCCGGCCTCGAGCCCGTGGTGGTACTTGCGGCCGTAACGGGTCACGGCCTCGACCACCTGTTGCTGCTGGTTGACCTTAATGGGGTACGCGCCGAGGTAGCTCCCCCGGTAGGCGAGGCTTTCCATGGCCTGGATGAAGCTGTCGTTGAGCAGGGAAATCTGCGTGGCGAGCAGGTTCTCGATGCGCAGCAGCACCGGCAGGTCCAGGCCGCGCGCCTGGATTCCGGCGATGATCTCGGGGATGGACACCGCCCCGCCGAAGTCATCGGGGGTGGCGGTTACCTGGAGGTCTCCGTTCTCGGAGACGCCGAAGAAGCCCGCGCCCCATTCCCGGACGCGGTAGAGTTCCGCGGACCGCTCAGCGGTCCAGCCTTCGTGTGCATGGGTCACTCATATATCCTCCCTCAAAATATGGAACCGGGAAATCCGGCGCATTCCGGCGGCATGTAGGGGCGGGGGCCCCGAATGTCAACACGAATATCCGTCCGGCGGCGGATTGTTGCGAAAAAAAGGGGCGGGCCCGGCGGCTCATGGTCAACGAGGCCGGGGAGCGGGCCGCTCCCGGCTCAGTTCTGTACAGTGGTCGTCCCGTTCCGCTTGATGATCTTCTGCAGGCTGACCCGTTCGAGCCCGGCCAGGCGCGCCGCCTCCGAGATGTTCCCGCCGGTCCGGGCCAGGAGCCGTTCCAGGTAGTTCCGCGTGAATTCGCCCAGCACCCGCGCCTTGGCTTCCTTGTAGGCGTCTATGTGGTCTTCGTCCGCCTCCCCGCCGTGGCCGGGCCATGCCCCGCCCGGGCCGGACAGCCTGCCCTCGGCCAGCCGCAGGTGGACCATCTCCACCTGGTTGCCGGGGCAGAAGACCGTCAGGCGGCGGACGGTGTTCTGGAGCTCACGCACGTTGCCGTGCCAGGGCCGCTCGCACAGGCAGGCGATCACCTCCGGGCTCAGGGTCTTGGGGGCGAGGTGCATCTCGAGGCAGGTCTGGTTCAGGAAGTGCGCGGCCATGCGCGGGATGTCCTCGCGGGATTCCCGCAGGGGCGGGGTGTTCACGGTGAGCACGTTCAGGCGGTAGAAGAGGTCCTCGCGGAACTCGCCTTCGTTGATGCGATCCTGGAGGTTGCGGTTGGTGGTGGCCAGGATGCGTACGTCGATCTTGACGGCCGCGTTGGCCCCCACGGGCCGGATCTCCCGCTCTTGGAGCACGCGCAGGAGCTTGGTCTGCATGGCCATGGAGATGTCGCCGATCTCGTCGAGTAGGATGCTGCCGCCGCAGGCCGAGACGAACAGCCCCTCACGGGCCTTGTCCGCGCCGGTGAAGGCGCCCTTGACGTGGCCGAAGAGTTCGCTCTCCAGCAGCTGTTCCGGGATGGCCGGGCAGTTCACGGCCACGAAGGGGCCCTTGGCCCGGCTGCTCAGGCGGTGGATGTTCCCGGCCACGAGTTCCTTGCCCGTGCCGGATTCGCCGCAGATGAGCACGTTGTATTCCGAGGCGGCCACGGCGGCGACGGACTCCTTGAGGCGGCACATGGCCTGGGCCTTGCCCACCAGGGTGGACTCGCAGCGGCTGGCCAGGGCGCGCAGGGCGCGGTTCTCGCCGAGCAGCCGCCCGCGCTCCAGCCCCTTCTGCACCGAGCGGTGCAGCTCCTCCCGTTTGACGGGTTTGGTCAGGAAGTCGTAGGCCCCGGCCTTGAGCGCGGTCACGGCGGCCTCCACGCTGCCGTAGCCGGTGACCAGGATGACGGTCAGGCCGGGCTCGATCTCCAGGGCCCTGTGCAGGAGCTCCTGGCCGTTCAGCCTGGGCATGCGCAGGTCCGTCAGCATGAGGTCCACGCCGTTGGAGGTCAGGATTTCCAGGGCCTCGGCCCCGTCGCCCGTCAGCGATATCTTCACGTCGGGGAAGCCCGCGACGATGAGTCGGGCCAAGCCCTGGGCGAAATCGGGTTCATCGTCGACAATCAATACATGCTGGCTCATTCGGCCTCCTCGTCGTCCTTGGCGGCCAGGGGCAGGAACACGCGGAACAGCGCGCCGCCGCCGGGCCTGTTTTCCACCTCGATGTCGCCGCCCAGGTCGCGGATCAGGCTGTAGATCACGGACAGGCCGAGGCCTGTTCCCTTGCCCGCCTCCTTGGTGGAGAAGAAGGGGTCGAACACCCGGTTGAGGTGCTCGGGCAGGATGCCGGTCCCGTTGTCGGCCACGGTGATTTCGGCGAAGCGGCCGCCCGCGGAGATGATCACGCGCACCTCGCCGGTGCGTCCCTTTTCCTCCAGGCCGTTGACCGCGTCCAGGGCGTTCATGATCAGGTTGGTTAGGATGTGCTCCAGGGCGTCGGTCCCGGCCCCCAGCGGGGGGATTTCCGTGGCCGCCTCCAGGAGGAGCTCCGCCCCGCACGACTTGGCCCTGGGCTGGAGCAGGTCCACGGTGGCCGCGGCCACGGCGGCTAGGTCGCCGGGTTCGAGGGAGGCGGGGCGCGGACGGCTGAAGTCCAGGAGGTCGCGCACCACGCGCTGGGCCAGCTCGGTATGGCGGATGATCACCGCCAGGTCCGCCTGGGCCTGGCCGTTCTTCTGCGAGGCGGCCAGCAGTTCGGCGTAGCACAGGATGACGCCGAGCGGGTTGTTGATCTCGTGGGCCAGCCCGGCCGCGAGCTGTCCCACGGCGACCATGCGCTCGTTGCGCACCATCTGGTCCTCCATGCGCCGCTCCATGGTCACCTCGCGCAGGGAGGCCACGGTGCGGCGGCCCTTGGTCTCCTTGAGCGGGTAGAGGTGGGCCACGAAGATGCGGCCGTCCTGTAGTTCGAATTCGCCGCAGCCCGTGTCCCTGGTGGCTTCATGGACCATCTTCAGCAGGCTCGCGACGCCGGGCTCGTCCAGGGTGTCGGCCAGGCGGACGGCCGTGGAGTTGGCCAGGAGCACGGCGTCGCCCGCGTCCAGGAGCATAAGCGGGTCGGCGGTGCCCTCGAACAGGGAGGAGAGCATGGCGTTCTGGGTCAGCAGCCCGTCCAGGGCCTCCATGTTCTCCATGGCGATGCCCAACTGCTGGCCGATGGCCCGGGCCAGGTCGACCAGCCGGTCGGAGCGTTCCTGGGGCTGGTCCCAGTAGAGGTTCAGGAGCCCCCGGCTGGTGCCCGAGGTCTGCACCGGGATGTGCCAGGAAAGGTCGCCCATCCGGGGTTCGACCCCGGTAACCAGGTCGTGCCAGTCCTCCGGCAGCTCCGGCGGGACGTCGGGATCGGGCCAGGAGGCGAAGTCCGTGGCGGCCAGGACGCAGACATAGCTCGCGCTGGACGCGCCGAAGCGCCGGGCGATGAGTTCGAGCCCGGCGAGCAGCAGCTCCTGCTTGGTCTGGCTCTGGTTCAGGCTGTTTAGGAGCGAGACGAACAGGGCCACGTCGGCGCGGCGGTCGTCGGCCAGTCGGGTCAGGTCCACGGTGCGCTCGGCCACCTTGTCCTCCAGGGTGGCGGCGTATTCCTTGAGGTCCACGCGCGCCTGGCGCAGGTGCTCGGCAAAGAGCTCGAAGCCGTGCAGCAGCCCCTCGATCTCGTCCTCCTGGGGCAGGAACGGCTCGGTCTGGAGGGGGGCTTCGTCCGGGAACAGGCGCTGCATGACCCCGGTGACGCGGCCCAGGCTGTGGACCACCAGGCGGTGGAAGAAGCCCTGGATGATCAGGAACTGGACCAGGATGCCCAGGGCGAAGAGCAGGGCGAAGGACAGGGTCGCGTCCCGGATGCCGCCCACGTCGCGCTCGACCTTCAGCCGGACCATGTCGATGCCCGCCAGGCCGCCCACGTGATTGCCGAAGCCGCGCACGTCGCCGTAGCGCTCGATGAGCTCATGCGGGGCCTCGTCCGGCTCGCCGTGGCAGTGCATGCAGGAGACGTCGTAGCGCTGGGCGTAGACTGTGATGAAGTAGCGCTCGCCGTCCGCGTCCCGGAACTCCTCCAGATGCTTCAGCTCGGGGTCGGCCCGGAAGCGGTCGATGAATTCGCGTTCCAGGGCGTTGGCTTCGGAGTCGGGATTGCGCGCCCCCTCGGTGACGCGGCGGTAGGTGAAGCTGTTGTGCTCCAGGTTGGGGTCGCTCATGACCGCCCGGGTCACATAGGAGGCGCTCATGGCCTCGAGTACGAAGTGGTCGCTGGGCAGGGTCTTGTACATGACCGGGCGCAGGGTGTTGCGGACGTAGCGCTGCACGGCCTCCACCTGGGCCAGGATGAGCGAGGCCTTTTCCCGCGCCTCTCCCTCCATCAGGCGGTTGAGGTGGATGTTCAGGCCCACGGCGAAAAAGGCCACCAGGCCCGTCATGAGCAGGAACAATCCGGTGAAGAACTTGCTTTGCAGGCTGTGCGGCATGAGCCGGCGCATGGGTACCCCTCTCCAGTTTGCGGGAAGCATATGCGGCCGGGAGATCGAATGCAACAGGGGCGGTTTCGGCTGCGTCCTTTCGGCAGCAGGGTGTAGCCGCAACGTAGCACCCCTGGCGCGAGCCACTCAAAAATAATCCTATATTTCAGTGTGTTGAAAAATCCTACAAATTGGAACCCTTTTTGCTTTGCTGGCGCTTCAAAGCCGACGGAATCGGCTGTGGTCGATCTCTCGCTTCCGAAACGGGGCAGGGGTCGGAGGTATGCTGTTTCAACCATCGTCAAACCGAATGTGACAATGAGGAGGTTCTTATGGCGGAAAAACGGTGGCTCACCGAGGACAAGCTCGCACTCATCATGGGGCTGATTCTCTTCGCTCTCGGCCTGTTCAGTTTTGCCGGGGTCGATCTGTTGGGGTGGGGGGTCAACACGAACACCTGGATGGATCCCGCTAAGATCTTTTCCGTGACGGCCAAGGCCGATTACGGCGGACTGAACGGGTATGCGTCCCTGTTCCTGACCTATGCGTTCATCACCATCTTCCTGAGCTTCGGCGTGAAGTTCCTGGGCGGTGATGTTCCCAAGTTCATCAAGTCCTTCACCGTGGTTTTTTTTCTGAGCATGATCTGCTGGGCCGTCGGGCACTATGCGGTCATCGCCGCCACGCCGGACAAGCTGGAGAAATTCGGCCTGACCTGGGCCATGGGCCTGACCGGAGAGGCGGGCTTCATCGTCGCGCTGGTGGTGGGCATCCTCATCGGGAACTTCTTCCCCGGTTTCGCCGAGGAGATGAAGGAAGCCCTGCGTCCTGAAATGTACATCAAGATTGCCATCGTCATCCTGGGCGCCGAGCTCGGCGTCAAGGCCGTCGACGCCATGGGGCTGGCCTCCGCGGTCATCTTCCGAGGCCTGTGCGCCATTGTCGAGGCGTACCTGATCTACTGGGCGCTGGTCTATTACGTCTCGCGCAAGTACTTCAAGTTCAGCAAGGAATGGTCCGCGCCGCTGGCGTCGGGCATCTCCATCTGCGGCGTTTCCGCGGCCATCGCCACAGGCGGCTCCATCCGCGCGCGGCCCATCGTGCCGATCATGGTCTCGTCGCTGGTCGTGGTCTTCACCTGCATCGAGATGCTGGTCCTGCCCTTCGTGGCCCAGTGGTGGCTCAGCGGCGAACCCATGGTCGCCGGCGCCTGGATGGGCCTGGCGGTCAAGTCCGACGGCGGCGCGGTCGCCTCGGGCGCCATCACCGACGCGCTGATCCGCGCCAAGGTGCTGGCCGACACCGGCGTGCAGTACCAGGCGGGCTGGATCACCATGGCCACCACGACCATCAAGATCTTCATCGACGTGTTCATCGGCATCTGGGCCTTTGTCCTGGCCGCCGTGTGGTGCTCGTTCATCGAATGCAAGCCCGGCCAGGGCGGCATGAAGATCGGCGAAGTCCTGGACCGGTTCCCCCGCTTCGTCGTGGGCTACGTGGTCACCTTCCTGGTCATGCTGATCGTCTGCGCCACGAACAAGGACCTCATCCCGCTGGGCAAGGCGACCATCGCCGGAACCCACATCTTCCGGGGCCTGTTCTTCGTGCTGACCTTCTTCACCATCGGCATGGTGTCGAACTTCAAGAAGCTGTGGGCCGAGGGCATCGGCAAGCTGGCGGCGGTCTATGTCGTCTGCCTGGGCGGCTTCATCATCTGGATCGGGTTGTTCATCTCCTGGCTGTTCTTCCACGGCGTGAAGCCGCCGGTCATCTAGGAATGGGATTCGCCCCGCAACAACGAACGAACAAGGAGCGTACACAATGTCCGTAGAAGAACACAACATCGCGGAAGAAATGGGCAAGATGGAATATGAGCCGTTGCAGCCCATCGAGATCAAACTGATTCGCTGGAGCCTGATCATCGGGGTCGTGTCCCTGGTGGTGCTCTATCTGGTCAGCGCGGCCTTCTTCCCCGCCGCACACGGCGTATAGCCATTCCCCGGCGGGCGCGGCCTTGTCCGTGCCCGCCGTTTTCGGAGAGACATATGCAACAATGTGAAATGATCGTCAGCAAACTGGTGGACCGGGTGCGCGCGGATCAGCAGGACGTCCTGCGCAAGCGCATCGAGGAGGCCGTGGCCGAGCAGGCCGGAGCCGAAGGCCCCGAAGGCCCGACGGCGCACCGCTTCCTCGTGGACCTGGACCTCTTCGTGAACATGCGCGGGCCGGAGTTCATCTACTCGCGTGGCATCGCGGAGAGCCTGCGCGTGGGCGAGGACATCTTCGAGCTGGCCTACGTGCTCAAGAAGGCCATGCAGTAACCCCGGTCCCGAAATGGACCGACAGCCACCCCCGGCCGCCCCTCCGACCCCAGGGGGCGCACCGGCGTTGTCCAGGCGGGATGGATATGGAATGTATCCATCCCGCCGTACTTGGATTTCCATTTGTAGTACGTGGCGCTGCTCACGCCGTGCTCCCGGCAGATGTTCTTGACCGTCCGTCCACCTTCCACGGATTTCAGAATCCGTACAATCTGGTGTTCAGTAAATCTTGATTTGCGCATGTGAAACTCCTGGGCGCAGTTTGGGCCAGAAGTCTCTACTTTGCAATGGACCTAATTTACGGGGTCTTTACAGGGGCATTTTGCCCATTGGCGTTGTCAATTTATAGGTGTGTCATTCCCCGTTTTCATGGTGGTGTATTCAAAGAAATGCCTGCGAAGTGGTGGCAAGGTTGCGAAGCAAAGGACGGCGATGTTGAACGCTGTGGGAACGCCATAGAACAGGGCGTTGTCGAGATCCCAATTGCCATCAAGAATTAATGATATGCAGGCCCACCCGGGGAAAGCGATAGAGGGGAGTGAAGCGAGTATGTCCAGAGAGCGTCTTTTGTATCGTTCAGGCCATTTGTTAATGAGCCTGGCAATGAGGTGCGTATTGGCAAGTACGAAAGCAGCCATCGCACCCCATAGAACCCATGCCAATGGGGTCCAGTAGTTGAAACTGAGTGTGATCGCATCAAGCAGAAAAAGGCCGGTACCCATAACTAAAAATGCGCCAACAGCGATTGTCTGGATCGATAGCCCTAGGAGCAAGACCATACGAACAGCTCTAGGCACATTACGATACAATGGTTCTTGGTAATTCATGTTGTTTATATGTGCTGCTGATGGGCGGTAGTCAAGCATTGGCAGTGGGGCTGCCATTTCGCATACTCACTTCCAATGACGACAAGGAACTCACCTCGTTTACTTGAGTAAAGGGGATTTTTGTCCTCTAATGACCATCTCATTGTCTCTGGGGTCGTCGAACCACGTTCTCCAGAAGCTCATCTTGGAGGTTAACGAAAACACCTGAGCAGCTCCCGCTGCAGCTTGGGCAAAGGAAGAATCCAACCCGATCGCTTCAGTGTATAGGCCATAATGATAGTTGCCGAAGTCTTCGTATTCGGGATGTCCTCCTCGTTTGTAGTCGTATTTGGCTCCATCTTTGAAATTGAAGAATACCCATATGCATTTTAATGAGAAACTTGCTGTGGAATATGGCGGGAAGTTAAAAATGAATGGCTCACAAATTCTTTTTATCCGCCTTGCTTCCGCAATATTGGCTGCCAAATCGACACCTGGCGGCACTATGATGGCCCGGGATCGTCCCGTGACTTTGATCGCCTCGAACTCTTCAATCTCGCACTTGCAGTTCGGGTGAACCGGACCAGGACGAGTCTCGAACCACAGTCCTTTCATGGTTTGGCATTTGTCACATGCCTGTGGTTTCGGATGATATCGCCAGTAAGTCGCCTTGTCGCCTCCTGTTATCTTTCGGCTTCCGGCCACTGCACTCATGTGTTTGGGCATGCCGTACACCAGTTGATCATCTCCGATGTGTTGATCCCATTTCCCTGCCATTGTTTTCTCCTTTTGCATTGCTTTTAGTACAGTGCCCAATACGCCGTCAAAGTTGCGAAAAAGTATCACGGGTTTTCTGACCCAAATGGCCGAAACACGGAGATGTCGGTGAAATGCAGCCTGATGTCGGTAAAATGCACGGCGATGTCGGTGAAATACACCAAAGAAACCGTATTTTCCGCTTGACAAGTTTTTGAGAAAGTCGGTTCTGAGCGATGAGTGAATTGGAAACCAACTGATGAGAATCGGTTGGTCCAAGCAATCAACCCGCTGAAATCATGAAGTACGTATATTCAGTGTCCGCATATAGTACGCATATAACAATCAGTTTTGACCCGCTCTGTGTGAAATAGAAAAAGCCCCTCAGCGACATAACTCACTGAGGGGCTTGACCATTTACTGGAGCCAGGAATCGGAATTGAACCGACGACCTACTGATTACGAATCAGATACGCGGTCAGCTACGCGTCGTTGTTCAGCAACCTATGCCGCACTGTATGGATAGCAATGGGGTAGCAAAATCAAAAAAGGGTTTACGGAGAATTTCCGTAAACCCTTAATTTTTCTGGTCGGGATGAGAGGATTTGAACCTCCGATCTCTGCGTCCCGAACGAAATGGGCTATGCTGCATCTTTTGTAATCATTGAATTTATTTTTGTTTGTCACATGGAAAATACCCGTAAAATGGGTCTAAAATGTGACAAGAAATGTGACGGAAATAATCAACAGAACGTCATTGCGAAGGCAAGAAGAGGAATAGTCTAACCCATCTGCTTTCCCCTTTGGGATGTCTCAAATTTTGCCTCGTCGATTGATGTTCGACAAGAAGCCATGCATCTTGAAGGCGGTCACTTCAGGGAGGTAGACATGGACAATGAGAATAGAGTGAAACAATTCGAACAGATAGTGGGGCTAGTGGCAAACTCAATGCGCGATGCTTCTTTTGACTCTCGAACAAAGCAGACTTTTCTCGCCAGTGCCCTCATGTGCACCATCTTCGAGAACGCTTGTTCGTGCCTCCAATTGATCAAGATTTATCATTACTCCATGGTTCCGGTGCTGATGCGGAACCTCTTTGAGGCCCGCATTGACTTCAAGAACATCCTCAAGGACAGCGAATACCGAAAGATTATGATGGCTGCGTATGCCCGACAGGAAAGCACCTTTTTCAAAGGAGAAGCCCCAGACAACCCACTGTATAGTGCTGTCATTGACACTGATTGGTATAAGAGGAGGAAGAGGCGGTCTGAAGAAATGGACGAGAAGTACAAAGATATTCTGAATAACAAGGAGCATCTGATCAAGAGTCGACTTGAGAAGGCTGGAGACGGTGGCCTCTACAATACATTCTACAACTGGTTCTGTAGGGAGTCTCACAACAACATCGATGCTCTCATAAGTCGGCACATTGAAGAGATAGATGGAAGATTCCAAATGGTTCTTTTTAATGATGCAGATTCTCTGAGATTTTTCCGTGTAATTGGGGGCATCCTGGTTGAGAGCGCGGAAGAGTATTTCAAACACATCGGGCAGGAAGAGGAACGAATCGACCAAGCGCGAGTGCTATATGAGGAACTTCTACTCATAAAGTCCACCTAGTGGCGCCTGGGATTTAATTTAGCAAGTCCAGTGTCAATCGCTGCGTTAGAAACGCGGTGTTTGGTATGTGCATTTCTTTCAAATCTCTGCCCTTTATTCCGCGATTTTACAATAAATGTGACAAGCACATGTGACAAAAGAAAAAGGCACTTACATGAAAATCATGTAAGTGCCTGTTTTTTCTGGTCGGGATGAGAGGATTTGAACCTCCGATCTCTGCGTCCCGAACGCAGCGCTCTACCAGACTGAGCCACATCCCGATGCACGTGAGAAGGGGTGTTTAGCGCACGGCTGATAAAAAGGCAAGGCAAAATTTCAATGAAAGTTCAAGGTTGTGGACAAAGGGGCTAAAGCCCCTTAAAGGGAGAGATTGCAAGACAAAATAATGTCCAGCCGCGTCCCGGCCGGATAGTGTGCACCATTGCCGCAACGTTGAGCGGCTGCTGAGGTCGCCCGGGCGGTGCGGGAGACGGAATATGGGGCTTCTCAAGGAGTTGTATACGTGATCAAAGTTCTCGTCGTTGATGATTCCGCGTTCATGCGAAAGGCCATCAGCACGATGCTCGACAAGGACCCCGGTATCACCGTGGTGGGGGTGGCTCGCAATGGACGGGTCGGCCTGGACATGGTGCGCAAGCTCGATCCCGATGTCGTGACCATGGACATCGAGATGCCCGAGATGGACGGCTTGACCGCCCTCCGGCACATCATGATGGAATGCCCCCGGCCCGTGCTCATGGTCAGCTCCCTGACCACGGAGGGCGCGGAATCCACCCTGAAGGCCATGGAACTCGGCGCCGTGGACTTCATCCCCAAACAACTTTCCAAGGTGTCGCTGGACATCATCAAGATCGAACGGGACCTGATCGAGAAGGTCAAGACCGTGGCCGCGCGCAAGATGCGCCACGTGGCAGCCCGGGCCGCCGCGCCCCGGCAGGTCCGCAGGCCCGTGCCCTCGGCGCGGGCGGGCGGGCGTCTGATCCGCGACGTGGTGGCCATCGGCGTGTCCACCGGCGGCCCGCCCGTGGTCCAGAAGATCCTGTCCTCGCTGCCAGCCGATTTCCCGGCAGGCATCGTCATCGCCCAGCACATGCCCGCGGCCTTCACCGGCCCGTTCGCGGCCCGGCTCGACAGCGTCAGCCAGATCTCGGTCAAGGAGGCCGAGACCGGCGACGTGCTCAGGCCCGGCCATGCGTTCGTCGCCCCCGGCGGCAGGCACATCGTCCTCGACCAGAAGGTCAGCCGCATCGAGGTGGTGGTCACGGACGAGCCCGCAGACGCCCTTTACAAACCCTCGGCCAACGTGCTTATCAGCTCGGTGGCCAGAGCGGTGGGCCGCAGGGGGCTCGGGGTCATCCTGACCGGTATGGGCAACGACGGCTGCGAGGGCATCCGCGACCTCAAGGGGAAAGGGGGACGGGCCCTGGCGCAGAGCGACTCCACCTGCGTGGTCTACGGCATGCCCAAGGCGGTGGTGGAGCGGAACCTGGCGGACGAAATCGTGGATCTCGACGACATGGCCGAGTCCATCATGGCGAATTTATACAAATAAGAAAGACCCGCGAAATTGGAAGGGGGAGGTCTGACAAGATGGCGGATTGTACCGATTATCTGGCCCTGCTGAGCAGCGACAACAAGGAAATCGTCCGGGAGAGCGCCTTCAGGGCCGGGGAAGACAACTGCGTCGAAGCCGTGCCCAAGCTGGCGGAACTGCTCAAGACCAACCACCTGGGCATCCAGGAGGCGGTGGACAGTTCCCTGCGCAAGATCGGCGGCCGGGAAACCGTGGAGGCGGTCATTCCGCTGCTGCGGTCCGACGAGGCCCCGGTGCGCAACCTGGCCATGGACATACTGCGCGAAGTGGGCAACCAGGACATGCCGTCGCTCATCGACCTGATCCTGGACGAGGACCCGGATATCCGAATTTTCGTGGCCGACATCCTCGGCTCCACCGGGAATCTCCTGGCGGTCCAGCCCCTGTGCGAGGCCCTGCTCAAGGACCCGGAGGTCAACGTCCGCTACCAGGCGGCCGTGAGCCTGGGCGAGCTGGGCATGGAAGACGCCACTCCCTGCCTGAACAAGGCCATCAACGACGAGGAGTGGGTCCAGTATTCCGTGATCGAGGCCCTGACCAAGATCGGCCACACCAGTTCGGTGGACGCCCTGGTCAAGGCCCTGGACGGGGCGTCCGACCTGGTCGCCTCCATGATCATCGACTCCCTGGGCGAGATGGGCAACGTCAAGGCCGTGACCATGCTGCTCAAGCGCATGGCCGACGCGCCCACCGCCCTGCGCAACAAGATCGTCAAGGCCATCGTCAAGATTCTCGGCGGCAAGTCCCTGACCCTGCTCAGCGACGAAGAGCGCGAGCGGTTCCGGCAGTATCTGCTGGTGGCCCTGCAGGACGAGGACGAGGAGATCCAGGACGCCGCCATCCAGGGGCTGGCCTACGTGGGCGGCGAAGAGGCCTCCTCGGGCATCCTCAAGATCGCCGGCGGGCTGGACCAGGATCGCGACCAGGACCGGCTGCAGCTGATCATCGGCTTCCTGGCCCAGATCGGCCTGACCGACGCCCTCAAGCAGGGGCTGCTCGGCGAGGACCAGGACGTGGCCCGCGTGTCGGTGCAGGTTCTCTCCCAGATCGCGCCCGAGGCCTGCACCATGGAGGACTGCGTCTGCCAGGTGCTCATCGAGGCGTTCTGGAAGGCCGCCTTGCCCGTGCAGCGGCAGATCGTCAGCGTGGTCGCGGCCAAGGGCGAGGAGCGGTCCAAGGACTTTTTCATCCGCGTGCTCAACGAGCACGAGGACGGCACCGTGCTCAAGAGCGCGGTCTACCTGCTCGGCGAAAAGCTCCGCCTGCCCGAGGTGGTGGACCAGATATTCCCGCTCATGGACCATCAGTACGACGACGTGAAGGAGGCCGCGCTGGAGGCGTGCATCGCCATAGACGGGCCCGAGGTGGAGGCCCGCTTCCAGGAGATGTTCCGGAGCGAGGAGCCCATCCGGAGGCTCATGGCCACCTACGCCCTGGGCAAGCTCGGCCCCATGGAGAACCTGGACATCCTGACCCAGGCCGTGGAGGACGAGATCCCGGACATCCGCAAGGTGGCCGTGGAGGCCCTGGCCGCGTCCGGCGGCGACGAAGCCGTGTGGCGGCCCCTGATCCTGCACAGGCTGTCCGACGAGAGCAAGGACGTGCGCCTGACCGTCATCGAGATCATGGGGCAGCATTACGACGAGGAGATGGCCCCCCATCTCATCGACGCCCTGAACGACGAGGACGACTGGGTCAAGATCAGGGCCATGGACGCCCTGGGCGAGCACGCCACGCCCCAGGCCGCCCCGTTGATGATCGACATGTTGAACAACTCCAACCGGTTCGTGGTCATGAAGGCCATCGAGGCCCTGGGGAACATCGGCGGCAGCGAGGCCTTCTCGGCCCTGCTGGAAGTGACCAACAGCGACGAGTACGAGTTGGTCAGCGCCGCCGAGGACGCCATCTCCAAGATACAGGAAATGTAGGAGCAACCATCCGGCATGTCGTCTCTTTTTTCGAAGACCATATCCCTCGGCAAGGAGCTCAAGATCACGGATCTGGAGTTCGCCAACCTGCGGGATTTCATCTATGCCGAATGCGGCATCTATATTGCTGACAACCGCAAGTATTTATTGGAAAACAGACTCGGAAACAGGCTCAAGAAACTCAACCTGAAGAATTTCGACGAATACTACAATTTCCTTCGGTTCGACCCGGCCAGGGGCGCGGAGATGAAGAAGCTCTACGAGGTCATCACCACCAACGAGACGAGCTTTTACCGCAACCCGCCCCAGCTCAAGGTCTTCCAGGAGGAGATCCTGCCCGACGTGCTCGCGTCCTGCCGGAAGAAGGGCAGGAAGCTGCGCATCTGGTCGGCCGGATGTTCCACCGGCGAGGAGCCCTACACCATCTCGATCATTATCCACGAGATGCTCAAGGCCGAACTGCCTTCCTGGGACATCCGCATCACGGCCAACGACCTGTCGGAGCGGGTGCTGGAATCGGCCCGGCGCGGCGTGTACAACGACTACACGCTGCGGACCACGCCGGAGGAAACCGCCGCCCGTTATTTCGACATGGGCAACGGGCAGAACAAGATAAAGCCGGAGGTCAAGAGGCTGGTCAGCTTCGGCCAGATCAACCTTCGGGACCGCGTGCAGCTCAAACGGGTGGAACGTTCGCAGGTTGTTTTTTGCCGGAACGTCATCATCTACTTCGACGATGAGATGAAAAAGCGCGTTATCAACGCATTTTACGACAACCTGCTGCCGGGCGGCTATTTGATCATCGGCCACTCCGAGTCGTTGCACAACATCACGCGCGCGTTCAAGCCCATTCACTACCCGGGCGCCATTATTTATCAAAAGGAGGAGTAGGACATGTTCCGTGGCGGATTTGATAAGGTGGCGCCTGCCGTGCTAATCAGGGGGAACTATGCCTAAACATATTCTCATAGTGGACGATTCGAAGACCGTCAGGAACCTGGTGGCCTTCATCATGAAAAAGGAAGGGTTCAAGGTGACCACGGCGGAGGACGGTCTGGACGGTCTGGAAAAGCTGTACAGTCTGTCCGAGGTCGACCTGATCGTGTCCGACGTGAACATGCCCCGCATGGACGGCCTGACCTTCATCAAGACCGTCCGGGAGCAGGCCGCGTACCGGGACATCCCCATCGTGGTGCTGTCCACCGAGGGCCAGGACAAGGATATTCAGACGGGATTGACCGTGGGGGCGAATCTGTACATGATCAAACCCGCCCAGCCGGAAAAGCTTGTCCGGAACGTCAAGATGCTGCTGGGATAGCCGTCCGCGCGCGGAGCGGCGAGATAACGAAACCGACGCGGCGGGGACGCGGGACCGCGCAACGCCCCGTTGCCGCATGAGGAACCTCGATGAGCCAGGACTTTCTTGATCCGGAGATCTTGTCCGACTTTTTCATTGAAGCCAAAGAGCACTTGGAGACCATCGAACCCAACCTGCTCGAGCTGGAGAAGAGTCCCGACAACCTCGGCCTTCTCAACGAGATATTTCGCCCCATGCACTCCCTCAAGGGGGCGTCGGGCTTTCTCGGCCTGAACAAAATCAACGGACTGGCCCACAAGGCGGAGAACATCCTGGACGAATTGCGCCAGGGCTCCATGCGGGTGACCGGGGCCATCATGGACCTGATCCTCTCGGCCACCGACGCCCTGCGGACCATGGTGGACAACCTGGAGACCAGCGGGGTGGAGGGCGACGTGGACACCGCGCCCATCATCGCCCAGATCGAAGCGGCCCTGCTCGGCCAGCTCCAGGATGAGGGCAGAGCCGAACCGCAGGCCGCGTCCGCCGCCGTGCCCGTGGCCGAGGCCGAACCGGAGCCCGAATACATCGAACCAGAACCCGCCGTGGCGGCGGATGACGCCGGGGACGCCGACATGACCGCTTTTCATCCGCAGCCCGATCCCGACTTCGACCCCACCCCCTATGCCCTGACCACGGTGGGTGAGGGCCATCTGGCCGACTTTCTCGAAGAGGCGCAGGAAATCGTCGAGAACCTGAACCGCTGTCTCCTGGCCCTGGAAGGGGACCCGGGCGGCAACGACGAGTTGATCAACGACACCTTCCGCTACTTCCACAACCTCAAGGGCAACAGCGGCATCATCGGGTTCAAGGAGCTCAACTCCCTGACCCACGAGGCCGAAACCCTGCTGAACAAGGTCCGCAAGGGCGAGATCGCCTCCAGCCAGGGGCTCATCGACCTGCTCCTCTCGGCCGTGGACCTCATCGAGGCCCTGGTGGCCAAGGTGGACATGGAGACCAGCCGGGTCGAGCCGCTGGACACCAGCGTCATGGTCCAGGTGCTCCGCAAGGTCACCGAGGACGGCAGCGTGGACGCGGTCAGCGGCGTGGTGGCCGTGGGCAGAAAGGCGTCGGAGACCGCTCCCGAACAGGACGAGGCCAAGGACGAGCCCGCTTCCCTCTCCGAGCCCGAGTCGCCTGAGCCCGAAGCGCCCGTGGCCGAGTACGACCCCGAGGACGTGGCCCTGTTCGTCCAGACCATCGAGCAGCAGTTCGAGGCCGTCCTCGTGGCCTTCAAGATGCTCCGCGAGGACGCCGGGCAGAAGGACATTGTCGATGGCCTGTTCCGGACATTCCAGACCATCCAGAACTCCACGGGATACATGGGGTTCGACGAGATCAAGGAATACGCGGGCCGGACAGTGGGACTGGTGGACCAGGCCCGCAATTCGGACATGGATTTTTCGCTGATGCTCGACATCCTCGAGCAGGAATACGCCATTCTCAGGGACATGATCACTGCGGCCATTGACACGTTGCCCGGCGCGGCCTTATCCAAACCCGCGCCCAAGGCCGCCCCTGTGCCCAAGGTCACTCCCGCGCCCAAACCCAGGGCCACGGCGTCGGCTTCCAAGCCCGCTCCGGCCCCGGCTCCGAAACCGGCGGCCCCGGCCCCCGCGCCGCGCGCCGAGGCCAGACCCGTTCCGGCCGCTCCGCGCGCGGCCAAACCCGCAGCCAAGCCCGCTCCGGCGGCAAAGACGACCATGCCCACCACGGCCGTAAAGAACAGCGCCAGCCAGGCGCAAGCCCAGGCCCAGGCCAAGCCCAAGGCGTCGAGCACCATCCGCGTGGACCATCACAAGCTGGACCACCTGATGAACGTCATCGGAGAGCTGATCATCAACCGCAACCGCTACGCCATGCTCGCCCGCGCCCTGGAAGAGGGCCAGGAGGACGTGCACGTCGTCGCCCAGCAGCTGACCGAGACTACCTAAGCCATGGCCCGTATTTCCGACGACCTGCAGGACACCATCATGAAGGTCCGCATGGTCCCGGTGCAGACCGTCTTTTCCCGCTTCCCCCGCCTGGTCCGCGATCTGAGCCGCAAGTCCGGCAAGCAGGTGGAACTGATCATGGAAGGCGAGGAGACAGAATTCGACAAGTCCGTGGTGGAGGAGATCGGCGATCCGCTGGTCCACCTCGTGCGCAACGCGGTCGACCACGGCCTCGAGGACGAAGAGACCCGCATCGCCGCGGGCAAGAAACCCAAGGGCCACGTATGGCTGCGGGCCTACCACAAGGGCAACTCCGTGGCCATCGAGGTCGAGGACGACGGCCGGGGCATGGACCCGGAAAAGCTCAAGGCCGTGGCCGTGCGCAAGGGCGTCATCTCCCAGGAGGAGGCCAACGCCATGGACGACCGCGAGGCCCTGGACCTGATCTTTGCGCCGGGCTTCTCGTCCGCCGAAAAGGTCACGGACATCTCCGGGCGCGGCGTGGGCATGGACGTGGTCAAGACCAACATCAAGAACCTCAAGGGCAGCGTGAACACCCAGTCCGAAGTGGGCAAGGGCTCCAAGCTGACCCTGACCCTGCCGCTGACCCTGGCCATCATCGACGCGCTCATGGTCCAGGTGGCGGGCGACACCTTCGCCATTCCCCTGGACGCCGTGTCCGAGACCACCAAGATCGAGGTCGAAAAGCTCTCCGACGTCAACAACCGCAAGGCCGTCACCCTGCGCGGCGAAGTCCTCGGCATCGTCGAACTGGCCGAACTGCTCGACATGCCCCAATCCATGGACGAACGCGACGTCCTGCCCATGGTCGTCATCCAGGACAACGACCGCCGACTCGGCCTGGTGGTGGACCGCCTGCTCGAACGGCAGGAGATCGTCATCAAGCCGCTCGGCCAGTACCTGAACAACTTCAATCTCAAGGGATTGTCCGGCGCGACCATCATGGGCGACGGCTCCGTGGTCCTCATCCTCGACCCCCACGAGATCTATAGCCTGTCCACGCAGCTCGGCCGCAAGGAACCCCTGGTCGTGAGCGGCGCTATTACGAGCAAGTCGTAGTAGGATGCCTCCGGCGGCCGGGGGAAGGGGGAAAGGGAACCCTTTGAAAAGGGCTTCCCTTTCCCCCTTC
>NZ_JBGLYH010000109.1:0-5958 GCF_041414475.1 Pseudodesulfovibrio karagichevae | reverse complement strand
AGGGAAAGCCCTTTTCAAAGGGTTTCCCTTTCCCCTTCCCCCCGGCCGCCGGAGGCTTCTTCTCGTCTACGCCAGGTGGCCGCCGGAGTCGATGATGGCCTGGATCTGGTCGTTGAGGGCGTCGGCGTCGGAGCCGGTATGGAGGAAGGTGCTCAGCGCGGCGGGTTCCATGCCCACGAGGGTGACTTCGATGGTGGCGGACCCGTCGCCGATGAGCAGGTGCAGGTCGCCGTCGCAGTAGGAGGAGCTTTGCAGGGCGAGCCCGTCGGCCAGGAAGAGGTGGTCGGCGTTGAGGGACTCGCCGTTGTCGGTGGTGAAGTTTTCCACGGTCAGTTTTTCGCCGTCCACCAGGGCGTCGCGGTTGAGGATGATGGCGTCCGAGCCCTCGCCCAGGCGCACGTAGTCGTTGCCTGAGCCGGGCAGGATGTAGCACTGGCCCACGGGCTCGTCCGTGGCGTGGGATTCCTCCAGGCCGTGGGACAGGGGGCGGCCAGCCACGATGAAGTCGTCGCCCGGGCCGCCGGAGATGACGGTCAGGAAGTTCTGGCCGCCGTACAGGGCGTCGTCGCCCGCGCCGCCGTCGATGACCTCGGCATAGGAGTAGGTGTCGTCCACGCCGTCGACCACGGTGTGGGCGGAGCCGAAGATGGCGTCGTTGCCGTCGGTCCCGGCCAGGAACTCGGCATGGGTTGTGTCGGTGGACCCCTTGCCTATGACCAGGGTGTCGAAGTCGCGGTAGGCGGCCACGGCGTCGAGCAGGGTGCCGTAGCCGTCGCTGTGCGCGGAAAACTCGGAAAAGGTCAGGGCCGCGTGATCCTGGCCCGCAGTCAGGGTGAAGGAGAGCTCGGTCCAGTCCGTGACCGTGCCGTCGGTTCCGTCGACGTAGCCCCAGTTGGTGAAGTGGAAGCTCCCGGTCCCGCCGTCGGCCGTGGTCACGCCGTCTCCCATGGTCACCAGCCAGGCCCCGTCGCCGTGTGCCGGGTCCCAGGTGATGGCGGCTACGAGCTGGTCGCCCAGGGTGACCTGGAAATCGTTGGTGTCCATGCCCAATTCGTCGATCCCATCCACGCGCGGGGCGAAGTTGAAGACCACGGTCAGGGCCTCGCCCGCCTGCGTGGCGATGACCTGGGACAGGACGTCCACGGAACCGGCCGTGGCGTCGAGTTCCATGAGCCGTCCGCCTTCAAGCGGCCTCTGGTTCATATCCTGCCCCCAGGTTTTCATGGGGCTGTTCTCCCCCGCGCTCCCGGACAGGGAAGGCATGGCCATCATGCGGTGGAACATGGGGAAATCCGGTTTGCTCAACCCGCCGGTGTTGCGCCAGTGGTCCATGTCGTCGAGGTAGGACCAGCGGTCGCCGTTGTAGCTTGAGGCCTCGAAGCCGGGATTGAGCACGATCTGCACGGGCGTGGTCTCGGCATATATGGTCGGCTCGCCACGGGTCGGGAAAGCCTCACCTCCTGCGGGCGGCGCGGACGGTGTCTCAACCTGGGACGTGGCCGCAAACAGCGAGCTCTGGCCGTCCAGGGAGTCCAGGCCGCTGCCCAGCAGCCCCGGATCGTCGGCGTAGGCCCCGGCCCCGGACCCTTCGGGCGCGCCGTCGGCCGCAGTCTCGAACTCCCGGCCAAAGGCGAAGAGGTAGATGTCGCCCGTCACCATCTGGCCGTCGAGCATCTCGAAGACCGGCAGGGCCTTCTCCCCGGCCAGTGTCAGGTAGCCCCGCAAAACCACTGACCGGCCGCCGGGCAGGGTGATGACCAGGTCGTTCCCCGAGGGCGCGAAATCCGCCTCGGACAGGTCGAAGCCGAACTTCACCGGAACGCCCGCTTCCAGCCGATAGGCCGCCCTCGCGCCGGGTTCGGGAAGCTCCACTCTGATCTGTTCGGCCATGTCCGCGCTCCTCAAAATAGGTTTCATTCGATTTTGGTATGACTATTCCCTATTATGATTAGAATGGGCTCTATCATTTGTCAATGTAGGAATATTCCATTATCCCGAATAGTTGCTTTGTGTAAAAACTCCCGGTCAGGATTTGCCCCGCATCCGGAGAGCAAGACGCGCAATCCTTTACAGCCGCAGGCCGGTCCAGTAAACCGGAGAACATGAAGACACTCGACATGCACGACTGGCCCCGCAAGAGCCTGTACGACTATTTCCGGACCCTGCCCGCGCCCCATTTCTCCCTGACCGCCGACGTGGACGTCACCGCGCTGATCACCAGGGCCAAGCCGCGCGGCGTGTCCGTGTTCAACGCGGCCCTCTACGCGGTCATGCGCGCCGCCAACCGCATCCCCGAGCTCCGCCAGCGGCTGAACGGCCCGGACGTGGTCGAGTTCGACACGGTCCACCCCTCGCCCACCGTGCCCATCGACGGCGACCGCTTCGCCTTCTGCTACTTCGACTACGCCGACAACTGGCCCGACTTCGACCAGAACTGCGCCCAGGCCATCGAGGCGGGCAAACAACAGACCGAACTCGAGGACGACTCCGACAACCGCCTGGACCTCGTCTTCACCACCTGCCTGCCCTGGCTGCACTTCACCTCCATGCACCACCCCGTCCAGGGACCCGACGACTCCTTCCCCCGCATCGCCTGGGGCAAATTCACCGAACAGAACGGCCGCTGGACCATGCCCGTCAACCTCCAGGTCCACCACGCCCTGGCCGACGGCCTGCACGCCGGACGGTTCTACCAGTACGTCCAGGAGACATTGGACGAGTTCGAATAGACCGGCGGGGAATGCTGCCTCCGGCGGGCCCTCGCCGGGCGGCGTCTCCGACGGCTTAAGAACCTTTTGAGAAAAAGGTTCTTAAGAATCTCCCAAACTTTTTGTGTGCCTTCGGCAGGGGCGTGCGGGCGCGGGATGGCGGGGTGTTTCGTGGGGAGGTGGTGGGAGCTCGGCTGGGCGGTGTCCCGAAGGGTTCGCGCCGGACGTCCACGGGCCTTGGAGGGCCGCCCGACGCGAACCCTTCGGGACGGTTGTCAACGCCGCTGGCGGGCGTGGCGGAACGCGGGAAATGGGTCTTGCGGCGTTTTCGACCGGCGGCGAAGAGGGCATATTTAACGGAGTCTCTTTTCTTAAAAGAAAAACCCGCGATTTCGGGCAGAAAAAACGGCGCGCTTCTTTCGGTGAAGAAGCACGCCGTTTCACCCGTTTTTTCTGCCTGAAATCGCACACCGGCACGGTGGAAGGCGTCCCTCGCCAGCCTTCCATGCCGCACGCCCCTGAGCGAAGCGAACATGGGGGTGCAGGGGGCCTTGCTCCCTGCCGGGTCCAGGGCAGCGCCCTGGTCTCCCCGAAGGGGCCGCCGGAGGCATCCCCCTAGCTCAGCGTAATAGCCTCCCCACACTCAAGCGGCCCGATGCCCAGGTGCGCGGCCACGGTCTGGCCGACGTCGGCGAAGGTGTCGCGCAGGCCTGCGGAGCCGGGCAGGACCGGGGGGCCGAACAGGAGGATGGGCACGCATTCGCGGGTGTGGTCGGTGCCTTTGAAAGTGGGGTCGCAGCCGTGGTCGGCGGAGATGATGGCCAGGTCGCCGGGGCGGAGTTGGGGGATAAAGGCGGCGATGCGGGTGTCGACGTATTCGAGGGCGGCGGCGTATCCGGCCACGTCGCGGCGGTGGCCCCATTCGGAATCGAACTCCACGAAATTGGCGAACGTGAGCGAACCGTCCGGGGCGTGGGCGGCTTCGTGCTCCACGAGGTCGAAGAGGGCGGCGGAGTCCGGGCCCTTGACCGCCTTGGTGATGCCGCGATGGGCGAAGATGTCGCTGATCTTGCCGACCGAGACCACCTCGCGTCCGGCCTCCTTGAGCCGGTCGAGCAGGGTGGGCGCGGGCGGTTCCAGCGCGTAGTCGTGGCGGTTGGCGGTGCGGGTGAAGCGACCCGGTTCGCCGGTGAACGGGCGGGCGATGACCCGGCCGATGTTGTAGCCGTCGAGGAGCCCGCGCACGAGTTCGCACAGGGCCAGCAGCCGGTCCAGGCCGAAGGTCTGTTCGTGGGCCGCGATCTGGAAGACCGAGTCGGCCGAGGTATAGCAGATGGGCTTACCGGTGCGCATGTGCTCCTCGCCGAGCTCCTTGAGGATTTCGGTGCCCGAGGCGGCGCGGTTGCCGAGGATGCCGGGCAGGCCGCCCCGCTCGATGATGGCCGAGGTCAGTTCTTTGGGGAAGCTCGGGTAGTCGGGCGGAAAATAGCCCCAGTCGAAGGTCACGGGCACCCCGGCCAGCTCCCAGTGGCCGCTGGGCGTGTCCTTGCCCCGGCTGACCTCGCGGGCCGCCGCGAACCGGCCGCGCAGGACCGGCGATTTGAGATTCGGGGGCACGGTTCCGGTGACCAGCTGGGCGGCCAGGCCCAGGCCGAGGGAGGCCATGCACGGCAGGTCGAGCGGGCCCGAGCGCAGGCCGTCGCGGTCCCCCTCGCCGCGTGCGCAGGCCTCGGCGATGTGGCCCAGGGTATCGGCCCCGGCGTCGCCGTATTGGTCGGCGTCCGGGGCCCAGCCGATGCCGAAGGAGTCGAGGACCAGGATGAAGGCGCGCGGCATCAGGCTGCCCCTCTGGCGGTGTCGGCGGTGATCCGCTCCCGGACCACCGGGCGGGCTGCCGGGGGCGCGTCGCCGAGGGTCACGGCCGCGCGGATGCGTTCGGCGGCCATGTCGGCCTGGGCCTCGTTCCGGGCGCGGACCGTGCACAGCGGGGCGTCGGGGCCGACCGTGTCGCCGATGCGGGCGAAGCCGGTCATGCCCACCCCGTGGTCGATGGCCTGGTCCGCGCGGGTGCGGCCGCCGCCCATGGCCACCAGGGCCATGCCCACGGCGCGGCTGTCCATGGCGGTGATAAAGCCCGGCCTGTCGGGGTACACGGGTCGCTGCACGAGCGCGGCGTCGAGATATTCGTCCGTCCGCTCCAGAAAATCCTTGGGGCCGCCCAGCCCGGCGACCATGCGTTCGAACCGCTCGGCCGCCGCGCCGTTGGCCAGGGCGGTCTCCATCTTGCGCGTGGCATCGTCCATGTCGTCGGCCACGCCCGCCAGGACGATCATCTCGCCGGTGCAGGCCAGGGTAACCTCGGCCAGTCGCGGTTCGCGCTTCGCGCCGGTCAGGAAATTCACGGCCTCGCAGACCTCCACCGCGTTGCCCACGGTGTCGCCCAGGACCTCGTTCATGTCCGTGAGCAGGGCCGTGGTCGGCACGCCCGCGCCTGTGGCCACGGTCACGATGGACTCGGCCAGGGCCCGCGCGTCCGCATACTTCTCCATGAACGCGCCGCTGCCGAACTTCACGTCCATGACCAGCCCCTGGAGCCCTGCGGCCAGCTTCTTGGACAGGATCGAGGCCGTGATCAGGTCCATGGATTCCACCGTGGCGGTCACGTCGCGCACCGCGTACAGCCGCCGGTCGGCCGGGGCCAGGTCTGCCGTCTGTCCGATGATGGCGCAGCCCGCCTCCCGGACCACCCGCGCGAACGTCTCCAGGTCCGGCGCGGTGTCGTAGCCCGGAATAGCGTCGAACTTGTCGAGCGTGCCGCCCGTATGCCCCAGGCCGCGCCCGGAGATCATCGGTACGGACGCCCCGCACGCAGCGGCCAGCGGCCCCAGGATCAAACTGACCTTGTCGCCCACGCCGCCGGTCGAGTGTTTGTCGGCCACGCCTTGCGCGATGCCGAGCTGCGGCCAGTCCAGCACTCGGCCCGAGTCGCGCATGGCCTCGGTGAGCGTGATGCGCTCCTTCAGGGTCATGCCCCGGAAAAAGACCGCCATGGCGAACGCCGCCACCTGGCCCTCGCTCGCCGAGCCGTCCGTGATGCCCCGGACCATGGCCCGGATGTCGGCCTCGGGCAGCTCCTGGCCGTCTCGCTTTTTACGGATGATCTCTTGCGGTATGAACGTCATTGGGTGCCTCCGGCGGCCGGGGGAAGGGGAGGGAAAACCCTTTGAAAAGGGCTTTTCCCTCCCCTTCC
>NZ_JBGLYH010000108.1:0-6242 GCF_041414475.1 Pseudodesulfovibrio karagichevae | reverse complement strand
AAAGCCCTTTTCACAAATCTGCAGGACAGCAGATTTGGACCGCGCCTGATAAGGCGCGACCCCGAAGGGGCGCAGGCCATGGACGGCCTGCGTCAAAGGTTTCCCTTTCCCCTTCCCCCGGCCGCCGGAGGCATTCTCCTCCAAAATGCGTAATGCCCGCTGCGGGGGGCAGCGGGCATTACATTCCACTATCCTCAAGCCCCTTTCCTCAAAGGGGCTGTTGGAACTCGATTAGTTGCACAGGCAGTCGCTGAAGACCACGCGGTCTGTGTATTCCGCCTGTTTGCCCTTGTTCCAGCGGGACACGGGCCGGTAGTAGCCCACGATGCGGGTGTAGACCTCGGCCTCCTGGCCGCAGGTGGGGCATTCGAAGTGTTCGCCCAGGATGTAGCCGTGCTCCTTGCAGATGGAGAAGGTGGGCGTGATGGAGATGTACGGGATCTTGGTCTTGGAGAACGCCTTGAGGATGAAGTTCTTGAGCGACTTCGGATCGGTCACGGCCTCGCCCAGGAAGGTGTGGAACACGGTGCCGCCGGTGTACAGCGGCTGGAGCTGGTTCTGGTGTTCCAGTGCGTAGAGTACGTCCTCGGAGATGCCCACGGGCAACTGGGTGGAGTTGGTGTAATAGGGGGTGCCGTTGCCCTGGGTCTTGATGTCGGCGTAGAGGGACTTGTCGATCTTGGCCAGCCGGTAGCTGGTGCCTTCGGCGGGCGTGGCCTCGAGGTTGTAGAGGTTGCCGGTCTCCTCCTGGAAGCGGGCGGTGATGCGGCGCAGGTGGTTGAGGGTGCGGCGCATGAGGCGCACGCCGCCCTCGGTCTCGATGCCCTTGCCGATGAGGTTCAGGCAGGCCTCGTGGCCGCCGAGCAGGCCGATGGTCGAGAAGTGGCCCTTGTAGCCGTTCTTGAGGTAGCGGCGGGACCAGGGGAACATGCCCGAGTCGAGGTTGTTGTTGATGACCTTGCGCTTGTATTCCAGGGAGTCCTTGGCCAGCTCGGCGTATTCCTCGACCAGGTCGAGGAAGTCGTCCTCGGATTGCGCCAGGTAGGCGAGCTTGGGCAGGTTCAGGGTGACCACGCCGATGGAGCCGGTCAGGTCGCCCGCGCCGAACAGGCCGCCGGTCTTGTTGCGCAGCTCGCGCAGGTCCATCTGGAGGCGGCAGCACATGGAGCGCACGTCCTCGGGGTTGAGGTCCGAGCTGATGAAGTTCTGGAAGTAGGGCACGCCGTACTTGGCGGTCAGCTTCATGAGCTTTTCGCCGATCTCGGATTCCCAGGGGAAGTCTTCGGTGACGTTGTAGGTCGGGATGGGGAAGGAGAAGATGCGGTCGCAGTGGTCGCCGCCGAGCATGACCTCGATGTACGCCTCGTTGATCATGTCCATCTCCGCCTGGAAGTCGCCGTAGGTCAGTTCGTCATCGTACCTGCCGCCGATGATGGCGGGCTCCTTGGCGATGTGCTTGGGGGCCACCAGGTCGAAGGACAGGTTGGTGAACGGCGACTGGCCGCCCCAGCGCGAGGTGGTGTTCAGGTTGAAGACGAACTTCTGCATGCACTGGAGCACCTCGTCGTAGGAAAGGCCGTCCTCGCGGATGAACGGGGCGAGGTAGGTGTCCACGTTGTTGAACGCCTGGGCTCCCGCCCATTCGTTCTGCAGGGTGCCCAGGAAGTTGTTCATCTGGCCGAGCGCGGTGTCGAAGTGCTTGGCGGGGCCTGCCGAGGCGCGGCCCTCGAGATTGAAGCCTTCGAGGAGCAGGTCGCGCAGGGACCAGCCCGCGCAGTATCCGGCCAGGCCGAAGGAAAGGTCGTGGATGTGGAAATAGCCGTGCTCGTGGGCCAGGCGGATTTCCTCGGGGTACTTCTCCAGGGCGTAGCGGGCCTGGACCGTGCCGGACAGGTGCAGCATGAGCCCCTGGAAGGAGTGGGTCATGTTGGCGTTTTCGTTGACGCGCCAGTCGGCCTGGTCGAGATAGGTGTCGATGACGTCCTTGATGTCCAGGTACGCCTCTTTCTGGGAGCGGAGCTGACGGCGCTTCTCGCGGTACAGGATGTACTTCTTGGCGATGTCGTACTGCCGGCCCTCCATGAGCACCTGCTCGACCATGTTCTGGACGTGCTCCTGCTCGGGGATGTCCATGTCGTCGAGCTTTTTCTCGACCTTGCGGGCCAGCCGCTTGGCCAGGAGCGGATCCTTGATCCCGCTGGCGCTGAGCGCCTTGAAGATGGCCTGTGCGATGCGATCAGTCGACCAGGTTTCCAGCCGGCCGTCTCTCTTCATGATTTGGCTTGGCATGCTCCGTCGTCCTCCTTGGGGGCACGTATTTCTGGATTTTCAGTTCGTGGTTCGGGGGCAGATAGCTTTGGGCGACGGCAATGTCGGCCTTGGTCAGGCCCGGCACCTGCGTGATGCGGAAATAGAAGGCGCCGGGCAGGGCCTCGGCCATCTCGAAAATGCGGGCCATGTTCGCGCGGGCGGCGATCTCGGAGACCGCGTTGCCGGTCAGGGACGGGTACTTGGCGTACGGGCCCTTGACGTCCACGGCAAAGGTGTCCACGAGCTTTTCCTGAAGGAGTTCCGCGATCACTTCCGGGCGCATGCCGTTGCTGTCCATCTTCACGGGCAGCCCGGCCTTTTTGACCTCGAAGGCCAGCTCGCCGACGCCGGGCACCGCTGTGGGCTCGCCGCCGGAGATGGTCACCCCGTCCAGCCAGCCGGCCCGGTCGCGCAGGTAGGCCTTGATGCGCTGCGGGTCGAGGACGGGCAGGGAGTGCATGTCCCAGGCGAGCTGGAAGTTGTGGCAGGTGGGGCAGCGCAGGTTGCAGCCGCCCAGGAAGAGGATGCAGGAGGTCCTTCCGGGCCAATCGCACAGGCTCAGGTTCTCGAACCCGCGGACAAAATTCCAGGCCCCTTTCGGCTCGCTCATCTCGACTCCTCAGGAAACGGCGCGGCCGCTCTCGCGGCAGCGCATGGCGTAAGTAATGATAATGTCCGGGGATGCTGTTACCGTCACCAAACCCGGGGCGTGCGCGGACGCATTTTCGAGTGGAAAAGGGCGTGGGCGCGTGAGGGCAACACTATCCCAGCGATGGAATTTTGTACAGGGGGGATTACGAAAACATTTGGCTACATAAGTGAATTATCGTGGTTATGGGCAGTTGTCCGAGATTACGCGATATGTAGAAAAGTTTTCCACTGTTGTTAAACGATGAACACGGCAATATAGTTAACTTTTTTCTAGAGTAAGTTTAGAAAAAAGTTTTTTCGATTTCGGGGGGATTGGTTTTCGACAGACCGGGAATGTGACGGGCGGGAAAAGATTGGCCTCAAGGCGCAGAAAAGTGCTTACCACAAGGGTTGCCGGTTGGGAACAGAAAAAAGGGTTGGGCACGGCCGTATTCCACAGAAAAAAGAACAATCTCTTCGGGAGGTTTTTCCGGATTCCGGCAAAGCCCCGCCCGCCGGGAACCGCGCCTTGTCAATGCCATTATAGCCTGTTTCGGGGGTGGAATTCCGGCACGGGATTTGCGGGGCTGTTCCCGTGGCCGTCTAGTCGGCGGCCCGGCTGTCCACCAGGGCGTTGCGCTGATAGGCGCGCAGGCCGAACTCGGGCAGGGCGGCCAGGAGGTGGTCCATGATGTCGGACTTGATGTCCTCGTGCAGGGCCCAGGCGGTCTCGCTGGTGAAGCAGTAGATCTCCAGCGGCAGGCCGTCGTCCGCATGGGGCTGGAGCTGGCGCACGAGCAGGGTCATGTCCTGGCGGATCTTGGGATGGGAGCGCAGATATTCCAGGGCGTAGTGGCGGAACAGCCCGATGTTGGTCATGCGGCGGCCGTTGAGGGGCGAGGACGGGTCCGCGCCGCTGGCCTGGTTGGCGGCGTCGATCTCCTTTTGGCGCATCTCCATGAACGGGGCCAGGTGCTGAACCTGCTTGAGCCGCGTCTTGAGCTCGGGGGTCGCGAACCGGATGGACGACTGGTCGATCATGATGGCCCGCTTTATCCTGCGCCCGCCGCTCTGGGTCATGCTCTCCCAGTTCTTGAACGGGGTGTCCAGGAACTTGAAGGTCGGGATGGCCGTGACGGTCATGTCCCAGTTCTGGACCTTGACCGTGTTCAGGGCGATGTCGATGACCGTGCCGTCCGCGTTCATGGCGGGCATTTCGATCCAGTCCCCGGCGTGGAGCAGGTCGTTGGCCGACATCTGGATGCCCGCCACCAGGGAGAGGATGGTGTCGCGGAAGACCAGCATGAGCACCGCGGTCATGGCACCGATGCCCGAGAGCAGCCCCCAGGGAGACTCGCCGAGGAGGATGGCCACCACCGACACGCCGCCGAGCATGTAGATGAACAGCTTGATCAGCTGCACGTATCCCTTGATGGGGCGGCGCTGGGAGACCTCGAAGGTCCGGTACAGCTGGGACAGGGCGTCGAGGAGCTTGGCCAGGATCAGGACCACGGCCACGGCCAGGTAGGCGAAGATCAGGTGGTCGAGGACCCCCTTGAGCCCGGAGAAGAACTCCATGCCCCAGAAGAAGACCAGGGCCGGGGCCAGGAGCGCGGCCCTGGAGAAAAATCCGGATTCGAGCAGGATGTCGTCGAAGCTGCTGCGGGTCCGATGGGCGAAGGCGCGTCCGCCGCGCACCAGCAGCGCGCGGGCCAGGAGAAACGCGAGCAGCCCGGCGAGCAGGAGAAGGCCGGTCTTGGCCGTGAGGTCCAGTATCGGATTCGTCCCGATGAGGGTGACGGGCAGGTCGAGGGGCAGGTCCAGGTTCACGTAGGCGGCTCCTTGTGCGTTTGATCTGCACCGTGTCTAGCAGATTCGCCCGGACTTGAGAACCTCGGTGCACTTCTCGGCCGCTTTGTGCACCGGTTTGACAACCGGCGCGATGTCCTCCATGCTTTTTTAGGAAAAATCCCGAAGGAAATCATACATGGGTTACTGGTTCATCATCGTCATGACCGTATCCACCCTCCTGGTCCTTTACCTGGGGTGGCGGCTGATCAATCCCCTGCACGTCGGCATCAAGCGCAAGGTCACGCTGTGGTTCCTGCTGGCCCTGCTCCTGTTCGGGCACCGGCTGACCTGGGTCCTGCACCGGACCGACCGGGTCCAGTTGCTGGCCTGCGACACCATCGACTGGATCGGGTTCACCTTTCTCGGGTTCATCTCCATCCTGGTGGTCTTCATGCTGGCCCGGGACATCCCCAGTCTGTTCGGGCGCATGGCCTCGGGCGTGAAGCGGCTGTTCACCCGGCGCAGCAAGCTGCCGTATTTCATCGGCCCGGACCGCGACCGCCGCCGCTTCCTGCTCAACGCCTCCAACGGGGTGATCATGGCCGCGGTCCTGCCCCTGGCCGGTTTCGGGGTGTACAACGCCCGGCGCAAGCCGTCCGTGCTGAAAAACGACCTGCGCCTGCCCGGCCTGCCCGCCGGGCTGGACGGCTTCACCATCGCCCAGATTTCCGACACCCACATCGGCCCGACCATCCGGGCCGACTGGGCGCGCCAGGTGGTCGCCGAGGTCAACGCGCTTTCCCCGGACCTGATCGTGCACACCGGCGACATGGTGGACGGGGCCGTGGACGGGCTCAAGGCGGACGTCCAGCCCTTCGGCGAGCTGCACGCCCCGCACGGGGTGTGGTTCTGCACCGGCAACCACGAGTATTATTCCGGGGTTTTCGAGTGGCTGGCCGAGGCCCGGCGGCTGGGCATGCGGCCGCTGGTCAACGAGCACGCGCTCATCGACACGGGCAAGGGCCGTATCCTGCTCGGCGGGGTCACGGACCTGCGCATGGGCGGCACCGTGCCGGGCCAGGCCTCCTCGCCCGCCAAGGCCATGGCGGGCGCGCCGGATCACGACGTGTCCGTGCTCATGGCCCACGAGCCGGACTCCGTGTACGCCGCCGCCGAGGCGGGCTTCGACGTCCAGCTGTCCGGCCA
Organism: Pseudodesulfovibrio karagichevae; assembly: GCF_041414475.1. NCBI lineage: Bacteria > Pseudomonadati > Thermodesulfobacteriota > Desulfovibrionia > Desulfovibrionales > Desulfovibrionaceae > Pseudodesulfovibrio > Pseudodesulfovibrio karagichevae. The sequence continues at coordinate 305 of NZ_JBGLYH010000108.1, read as the reverse complement.
CACCCACGGCGGGCAGTACTTCCCGTACAACTACGTCATCCATCTCTTCCAGACCTACGTGAGCGGCCCGTACCTGTACGAGGACACGCATCTCTACGTGAGCATGGGCACCGGCTACTGGGGCCCGCCCATGCGCATCGGCACCCGTCCCGAGATCACCCTGCACACCCTGCGCCGCGCCTAGCTGTGAAGTTATAGGAGGTTGTTCACTCGGCCCTAATCGGTCAAATTGTGTTTACGAAGACGCAATTGCCGAAAGGAGGACCGAGTGAACATTCATGCCAATGCCAGATTGACGCCGATTC
>NZ_JBGLYH010000107.1:0-6769 GCF_041414475.1 Pseudodesulfovibrio karagichevae | reverse complement strand
CTTCCCCCGGACCCCCATCCCCTCCTTTTCCCAAACTTTTTATCGCCGCCTTCGGCGGGAGGGTCACGGGGATGGGTTACGTCTTATCAGGTTGTTTCAAAATATCGTTCAAACCGCTCCCCATCGTTCCCGCACGCCCTTGCCGAAGGCACACAAAAAGTTTTGAAGGGGAGTCCAGAGGGGAAACTTTTTCAAAAGTTTCCCCTCTGGCCGCCGGAGGCATTCTTCTCCTAAAATCCGTCTTCCAGCGGCGGCCAGACCAGGGCCTGGGTGTCGGTATCCACTCCGGCCGAGGGTTGGATGGCCAGGTTTCGGCTGGCCGGTTTGAGGTGCACGAACCGGCCGCGCTGCTCCAGTCGTCCTTCGGCCAGCCATTGCAGGGCCTGGGGGAGGATGCGGTGTTCCATTTTAAGGATGCGCTCGCCCAGGGCGTCACCGCCTTCGCCCGGCTGGCACGGCACGGCGGCCTGGATGATGACCGGGCCGTGGTCCATCTGTTCGTCCACGAAATGCACGGTGCAGCCGGAAATCTTGACCCCGTAGTCCGCGGCGTCGGCCTGGCCGTGCACGCCGGGGAAGCTCGGCAGCAGGGCCGGGTGGATGTTGACCACGCGGCCCCGGAACGGTTCGAGGAAGACCGGGGTGACGATGCGCATGAACCCGGCCATGACCACCGCGCCGCCCTCGTTCACACCCGATTCGCGGATGGCCCGGACCATCTCCTCGTCAAAGGCCTCGCGGGACGGAAACTCCGTGTGCAGCAGCAGGCGGGTGGGGATGTGGTGGTCGCGCGCACGGGCCAGGCCGTAGGCGTCCTCCCTGTTGGACACGACCACCTTGATCTCGGCGTCGAGCATGCCCGCTTCGATGCGGTCGATGAGGGATTGCAGGTTGGACCCGCCCCCGGACACGAGGACGGCGATGGGCATTGCCATGGATGCTCCCTTGAATGGTTGAAAACGGAGGGGGTCGGCCCCGTCCCCGAACTTGGCCCAAAGCGCGCCCTTTTTCAAGGGCGGATTTCCGTTCCGGGGCCGCATTGCCTTTTCAGCCAGGCCCTCGTATATTATGTCAAATCAAGCCTATTACCCAAGGGGCAAACCCCATGCATCGCCTGTGCACGCTGCTCATCCTCTTCCTGTTGCTCGGCCCCGGTCCGGCCAAAGCCGCGGATGTGCGCGTCATCACCGAAAACAACCCGCCCCTGAACCTTGCCGGAACGGGCGGACCCTCCGGCCTGGCCACGGACCTGTTCCTGCTCATGGCCGACCGGGCCGGGCTCGAGATGACCCGCAAGGACATCCAGGTCTGGCCATGGGCCCGCGGGTACCGGGAGATACTGGAAAAGACCGACGTCATCCTCTACTCCATGGCCCGGACCGCCGGGCGCGAGAAGCTGTTTCGCTGGATCGGCCCGATCATGCCCCTGCACACCAGCCTCTTCGCCCTGAAATCCAGGGGCATCGTCATCAAGGACCCGGTCAAGGGGGCCTGGGAATACCGGTACGGGACCATCCGGTCCAGCGCCTCGGAACAGAAGCTCATCCGCCTGGGCGTCCCCCCGCACCGGCTGGAATCGGTCCACGACCGCACCCTGAACATCCGCAAGCTCCTCCAGGGGCACATCGACATCATGGTGGCCAACGAACCGGCCACCTTCTACTCCATCCGCCAGATGGGCCTGAACCCGGACGACTTCGAACCCGTCTACCGGCTGATGAGCTCCAACCTCTATTACGCCGCCAGCCGGGATATCGACCCGGCCCTCGTGCTCCGGCTCCAGTCCGCCCTGGACGGTCTCAAGGCCGACGGCACGGCCGCCCGCATTATCAAGGGTTACCGCTAACCCACCACCCGCCGGGATACTCCGGCGCTCCATGCGCTATTTGCCGTTGCGCGGTGGCATGGCCAGCCCGAATGTGCTATAGTAAGGCATTACCCCTCAACGTTCGGCGGCCCGGCGCGGACGCACCCCAATAGCCAAGGAGGACCCCATGGCAGGCAAATTCGAACGCAAGCAGACAACGGACGGACAGTGGATGTTCAACCTCAAGGCAGGCAACGGCGAGATCATCCTGACCAGCGAACGCTACGCGGTTAAGAGCGGCTGCGACAACGGCATCGCCAGCGTGCAGGCCAACAGCCCGCTGGACGAACGCTTTGAGCGCAGGGAGGCCAAGAACGGCCAGCCCTATTTCGTGCTCAAGGCCGCCAACCACCAGATCATCGGCGTGAGCGAGATGTACTCGTCCAAGTCCGCCATGGAGAACGGCATCGCGTCGGTCAAGACCAACGGCTCGACCACGACTATCGTGGACGTCTAGTCCCGGATCCGGCAACGAAAAAGGCCCGGCGTGCGGAACTGCGCGCCGGGCCTTTTCGTTGCCTTGATGCGGGGTTATTTCGCGGCCGTCGCGTCCTTGATCAGCGCGTCCACCAGGCCGGGGATGGTGTAGTCCTCGGGCTCCAGCGCCGGGGTCAGGCCGTATTTCCGGACCGTGTCCGAGGTGACCGGGCCGATGGAGGCGATCTTCACGTCCGGATAGTTCTTGAAGGCGTCCGCCGGGACCAGCTCGAAGAAGTTCTCCACCGTGCTCGACGAGGTGAAGGTCACGTAGCGGATGTCGCCCGCGCCCAGCGCCTCCATGATCTCGTCGCCCGAGGCCTGGCCGAGCCGGGTCTCGTAGACCGGCAGGACCGTGACCTTGCAGCCCGCCGCCTTGAGCTCGCGGGGCAGGACCTCCCTCGCCACCTTGGCGCGGGGGATGAGCACATCCGAACCGGCTATGCCGAGCTTGAGCAGCCCGTCGACCACGTGTTCGGCCACGTATTTCTCGGGGATGAAGTCCGGCTCGATGCCGCGCGCCCGCAGCTCGTCCGCCGTGGCCGGGCCGATGGCCGCGATCTGCATGCCGCCGAAGATGCGCGCGTCCAGGCCGATGGCCCGAAGCTGCTGCCAGAAGTATTTGACGCCGTTGACCGAGGTGAACACCACCCACTGGTAGCGGGCCAGTTGCAGGATGGCGGTCTCGACCTCGGCGTAGTCGTCCAGCGGCTCCACCGAGATGGTCGGGAACTCGCGCACGCACGCGCCCTGCTCGCGCAGCACGCCCACCAGGCCCGAGGCCTGCTCGCGCGCACGGGTGACGATCACGCCCTGGCCGAGCATGGGCTTCTTCTCGAACCAGCCCAGCTTGTCGTGCAGGGAACACACGCCGCCCACGATGATGATGGACGGGGCCTGCCAGTTGCGGGCCTGGGCCGCCTCGGCCACGTGCTCCAGGTCGGACACGAACGAGGTCTGATTGCAGCGCGTGCCCCAGCGGACCAACGCCACCGGGGTGTCGGGGGCGCGGCCGTTGTCCATGAGATTCTTGGCGATCATGGGCAGGTTGCCCACGCCCATGTAGAAGACCAGGGTGGAGGTGGACTGCCCGTACACGGCCCAGTTGTGGCCGGACTCGGACTTGGTCGGGTCCTCATGCCCGGTGATGAAGCAGACGCTGGTGGTGTGGTCGCGGTGGGTCACCGGGATGCCCGCGTAGGCGGCGGCCGCCACGCCCGCGGTGATGCCGGGCACCACCTCGAAGTCGATGCCCGCTTCCACGAGCTCCTCGCCCTCTTCGCCGCCGCGCCCGAACACGTAAGGATCGCCGCCCTTGAGACGGCAGATGACCTTGCCGGACCTGGCCTTGTCCACGATCAGGCCGTTGATCTGATCCTGGGGCAGGGTGTGGTCGCCGCCCTTCTTGCCCACATACAGGATTTCACAGTCCGGCTTGCACCACTTCAGGAATTCGGCGTTGGCCAGATAGTCGTAGATCATCACGTCGCACGACTCGATGATCTCCTTGGCCCGCAGGGTGAGCATGCCCGGATCACCGGGTCCGGCTCCGACGAGAAACACGTTTGCCATAAGTTTGCCTCCGGCGGCTTAAGGAACCTTTTGAAAAAGGTTCCTTAAGAATCCTCCAAAACTTTTTGTATAAAACGGCGCTGACAGGTTGTGCGGAATCCACACCTCGGTTGCGCCGTTTTGGGCCTGTTCGTTGCCCGGGACGCTAGCCCATGACCGACTCAAGGCGCGCCTTGAGCTGGGTCAGCTTGGTCTTTTCCTCTTCCATTTCGGCGAGCTTCCTCTTCTCGCCCTCGACCACCTCGGCGGGGGCGTTGTTCACGAAGCCGGGGTTCTTGAGCTTGCCGGCCACGCCCTTCATGGTCTTTTCAAGCTTGCCCAGGTTCTTGTCCAGGCGGGCCAGTTCGGCGTCGAAGTCGACCACGCCTTCCAGCGGCACGGACAGCTCGTTGCCCTGGACCACGGCAGCGCCCGAGGCCTTGGGGCCCTTGACGTCGGGACCGATGGTCACGTTCTCGATGCGGGCCAGGGACTGGATCAGGCCGAGGTTGGCCTCCAACACCGCCTTGTCCGCGTCGCTCACGGTCCGGATCAGCAGGTCGAGCTTCTTGGCCGGTTCGATGAGCAGTTCGGTGCGGATGTTCCGGGTGCCGGAGACCACGCCCATGAACAACTCCATCTCGGCCACGGCCTTGTCGTCCAGGCAGTCGGGCCGCTTCTCGGGGTACGGCAGGGTGGCGATGTCCTCGCTGCGCTCGTCGCCGGCGGGCCTGGGCAGGACGTTCCAGATCTCCTGGGTGATGAACGGGGTCACCGGATGGAGCAGGATCATGGTCTCGGACAGCACGGTCCACAGCACGCGCTGGGTGGCGGCCTTGGCCTGCTCGTCCTCGCCATACAGCGCGGGCTTGATCATCTCCAGGTACCAGTCGCAGAACTCGGACCAGATGAACTTGTAGAGCGTCTGGGCGATCTCGTTGAAGCGGTACTCGTCGGTGGCCGAGGCGATGGACGCCTTGACCTCCTCCAGCCGGTGGAGAATCCAGCGGTTGGCCAGGTCGGAGGCCGCGTGCACGTCCGCGTCCGGAATCTCGTCGGGCAGGTTCATCATGGCGAACCGCGTGGCGTTCCAGACCTTGTTCATGAAATGCTTGTAGCCCTCGATGCGCTGCTCCGAGAGCTTGATGTCCCGGCCCATGGCCGCGAAGCTGGTCAGGGTGAAGCGCAGGGCGTCGGCGCCGTACTTCCCGATCATGTCCAGGGGGTCGATGACGTTGCCCGTGGACTTGGACATCTTCTTGCCCTGCTCGTCGCGCACCAGGGCGTGGATGTAGACGTGCTTGAACGGGATCTCCTCCATGAACTGGAGGCCCATCATCATCATGCGCGCCACCCAGAAGAACAGGATGTCGAAGCCGGTGACCAGACAGGAGGTCGGGTAGTACTTGGCCAGCTCCCTGGTGTCGTCCGGCCAGCCCATGGTCGAGAACGGCCACAGGGCCGAGGAGAACCAGGTGTCCAGCACGTCCTCGTCCTGGACCAGCTTGGAGGAGCCGCACTTGGTGCAGACCGTGGGGTCGTCCTTGGACACGATGAGCTCTCCGCACGCCTCGCAGGTCCAGGCCGGGATGCGGTGGCCCCACCAGATCTGGCGGGAGATGCACCAGTCGCGGATCTCGTCCAGCCACTGGTAGTACGTCTTGGTCCAGTGCTCCGGGAAAATTTGGGTCTTGTCCGGCACGGCGGCGCGGGCCTTTTCGGCCAGCGGCTTCATGGACACGAACCACTGGGTGGAGACGTGGGGCTCGATGGTGGACTTGCAGCGGTAGCAGACGCCGACCGAGTGGTCGTGGTCCACGATCTCGCCGAGCAGCCCTTCAGCATCGAGGTCTTCGAGCACGAGCTTGCGCGCCTCGGTCACGGACAACCCCCGGTACTTCTCGGGTGCGTTCTCGTTGACGAAGCCCTTCTCGTCCAGGATGGAGATGACCTCGAGATTGTGCCTGCGGCCGATCTCCCAGTCGTTCATGTCGTGGGCCGGGGTGACCTTGAGGCAGCCGGTGCCGAACTCCACGTCCACGTAGGAGTCGCCGATGATCGGCAGCTCGCGGCCCACCAGGGGCAGGATGGCGGTCTTGCCGATGTACTTGTTGAACCGCTCGTCCTCGGGGTTCACGGCAATGGCCGAGTCGGCCAGCATGGTCTCGGGCCGGGTGGTGGCCACGATCAGGTGGCCGGAGCCGTCGGCCAGGGGATATTTGACGTGGTGCAGCTTGCCGGGCTTGGCCTCGTGTTCGACCTCGTCGTCGGCCAAAGCGGTGTGGCAGCGGTTGCACCAGTTGATGATGTAGTCGCCCTTGTAGATCAGCCCCTGCTCGAACAGGGAGACGAAGACCTCGCGCACGGCCTTGGCCCGCTGGTCGTCGAAGGTGAAGCACTCGCGGGTCCAGTCGACCGAGGCGCCCATGCGGCGGATCTGGCTGAGGATGTGGTCGCCCTTCTCCTTCTTCCACTCCCAGACGCGCTCGATGAACTTCTCGCGGCCCAGGTCGTCGCGGGTCAGTCCCTCTTCCTTCAGTTGCCTTTCGACCACGTTCTGCGTGGCGATGCCCGCATGGTCCGTGCCCGGCACCCACAGGACGTTCTTGCCCTGCTGGCGGCTGAAGCGGCAGAGGATGTCCTGGAGCGTCAGGTTCAGGGCGTGGCCCATGTGCAGGACGCCGGTGACGTTGGGCGGGGGGATGACGATGGAATACGCCTCGCCCGGACCGTCGGGGTTCGGGGTGAAGGTCTGGTTCTGTTCCCAGTGGGTCTCCCACTTCTCTTCCACATCCCACGGTTCGTAGGCTTTGGCTAACTCTTTCCGGGCCATGTCGGTGCCTCCGGCGGCCGGGGGAAGGGGGAAGGGAAACC
>NZ_JBGLYH010000106.1:0-6882 GCF_041414475.1 Pseudodesulfovibrio karagichevae | reverse complement strand
GGAAGCCCTTTTCAAAGGGTTCCCTCTCTCCCCTTCCCCCCTGGCCGCCGGAGGCGCAAAAAAAAACCAAGGCCGGGCAGCGAGTTTCCGTGGCTTGCTGCCCGGCCTTGGCCGGAGAGGGACCTTCGAGAGGTCAGGATGCGGCGGGTCCGACCCGGTCGGGACCGCCGAAAATTATGTGTTAGACGAGCTGGCTGATGCCTATGCTGAGGACCATGGACACGCCGGTCCAGAAGAGGAGTTTGACCAGGCCGAGGGGGCCGTTGGCGGCGCGGCACAGGTCGTTGCTCCACGGTGCGCCCGTGGAATCCTCGGGCTGGAACAGGTAGGCAAGCGCATTCATGTTGGACTTCTTCATCTTTCCCGACCTCCTTGACTGATCCGTTGAACGGGAACCAAACTCAACCTCCTCCTATGCGCAATGTGGTCATATGGTCCAATAACGATGCGTGACGGCTGGTATAAGGAATCGTTATGGCTGTGGCTTAGACCGGATGGCCGAGGAGCAGGCCGAGAAGCACGGCGAGGCAGGCCCAGAGCAGGGTTTTGCCGATCCGCGCGGGGGCGGCGGGGGGCTGACGGTGTTCGGGGGCGGAACTGTCTTCGGGCAGGAATAAATAGCGCCAGTCGAAGGTATCCGGCATGATTCGCCTCCTTTTGGGGGAATATGCCGGACATTCTTGCCCGAAAAACGGCGCCGCGACCAATTGGAAAGACCGGCACCGGACATAAGGAATTGCGATTGCCCCATTCGGGCGGCGCGGGTATGAATAGTCCATGGAACTCTATCAACTGAGAACGTTCGTGGCCGTGGCCGAAGAGGGCAGCATCACCCGAGCGGGCAAGCGTATCCACGCGACCCAGCCCGCGGTGAGCGCACACATCAAGGCCCTGGAGGAGGAGCTGGGCGTCCGGCTGTTCGACCGGGTGCCGCGCGGGGTGGAGCTGACCCAGGCCGGGGCCGAACTGGTGCACGACGCCATCGAGGTCTTGGGCGCGGCGCAGACGCTGTTGGCGCGGGCCGTGATGCTCGGCGGCGAGGTGGCGGGCCAGGTGGCGCTGGGGTTGTGCACGGACCCGGCGTTTCTCAAGGCCACCAGCCTGATCGACCTGATGAGCGAGCGGTTTCCCAAGCTCAACCTCAAGCTGATCCAGTCGCCGTCCGGGGTGATCCTGAGCGAGATCCGGGCGCGCAACCTGGACGCCGGTTTCGTCTTCGCGGGCAATCCGTACCGGGACCTGGAGACCATCAAGCTGGCCGAGCCCGAGTATTCGATCATGGGCGCGGCGAGCGTCCGGGACGAGCTGGCCGATGCCGATGCCGAGGCCCTGTCGGCCTTCACCTGGGTCATGCCCGCCAGCCACAGCCCGTTCCGCGAGTTGCAGCTGGACATCTTCAACCAGTTCGGGATCGTTCCGGCCCGGACCATCGGCGCGGATTCCGAAGAGGTCATCCGGGCCCTGGTGGTGGAGGGCAAGGCGCTGGCCCTGGTGCGCGAGGACGAGGTGGCGGCCATGCTTGACAGCGGGCTGGCGGCCGAGTGCGCGCTGGTCGGGAGGCATCCGGTGGAAGTGAATTTCGTGTACCGCAAGGGCGAGGACGAGCTGCCGTCGCTGGCCGCGATCATCGAACTGGTGCGGCGCACCTGGGAGGGATGATGGAACTCTATCAGCTCAAGACCTTCGTGGCCGTGGCCGAGGAGGGCAACCTGACCAAGGCCGCCGAGCGCATCTACGCCAGCCAGCCCGCGGTGAGCGGGCACATCAAGGCGCTGGAGGAGGAGCTGGGCCTGCCGCTGTTCGTGCGCACTCCGCGCGGCATGCGGTTGACCGAGGTGGGCAAGGGGCTGAAGCTCAAGGCCGACTCCGTGCTCCTGGCCGCCGAGGACATGGCCAACCTGGCCGCCGGATACCGCGAGGAGCTGACCGGCTCGCTGACCATCGCCCTGAACACGGACACCAGTTTTCTGCGCGTGGCCGAGCTGTCGGCGGCCATGGCCGACGCCCATCCCAAGCTGCGGCTCAAGTTTCTGCAGGGCAGTTCCGGCGGCATTCTCCGGGACGTGCGCGACCGCCGTCTGGACGCGGGCTTTTCCTTTTTCGACAACCGCTACGCCGAGGTCGCCCACATCCACCTCAAGGAGATTCCGGTATGCGTGGTGGCCCCGGCGGCCTGGTCGTCCCGCGTGCAGGGGCTGCCCCTGGACGGACTGGCGGCCCTGCCGTGGGTCCGGCCGGACGAGGAGTGCCCGTTCATGAAGGTCCTGGACGGCGTGTTCGAGGGCTCGGGCATCAGCATCACCGACTATATCGAGGCGGACTCCGAGGACGTCATCCGCGAGCTGGTGGCCGCCGGGAAGGGCGTGTCCCTGCTCAAGCTGAGCGACGCGGAAGCCATGGTCCGGGAGGGCACGGCCGTGATCTGCGAGACCGGGCCCATGCTCTCCCTGAACATCAGTTTCGCGTATCCCAAGAGCCGGGAGAACGACCCGATCATCCGGGCCCTGACCGACGTGGTGCGGTCGTTGTGGCCCGAGGCCCGCTGAGTCCTAGCGCACTTCCCAGCACCGTTTGACGTGTTCGATGACCGCGTGCATGACCGGGTCCTCGTCGTGCCGCTTGAGGTAGACGAAGTTCGCCTGGATGGACAGTTCGTCGAAGGATAGGGCGTGCACCGGCTGGCCGATGCGGTTGGCCGCCAGGACCTCGTTCTTCCGCAGGAATGAAACCCCCTTGCCCGCGGCCACGAGCACGCGGATGACCTCGTCGCCGTCCACTTCCAGCTGGTTCGAGGGCTTGATCCCGTGGGACTTGAAGAACGGCTCGATGAGCTGCTGCAGCGGGTTGTCGGACGGGTCCATGATCCACGGCAGGTCGGACAGGCCGGAGAGCCCATGGTCCATGCGGTCCTTCCAGATATCCGGCACGGCCACGAAGAAGCGGGTCTTTTCCAGGGGGATGGCGTTGATCTCCGGGAACCTCGGCTCGCCGAAGATGAACCCGCAGTCGAGCTCGCCGTCGCGGATGGCCCCCTGCACCGAGGTGGAGGCGCGCTGCTGGATCTGCAGGGTGATTCTGGGGTGGTCCTCGCCCAGCGAGGTCAGCAGGGGCACGATGCGCAGGTATTCGGCGTCCGTGTTCAGGCCGAGCGACAGGTCGCCCACCAGTTCGTCGCCCATGTTCCGCGCCTCCAGCTTCAGTTCGCGGGCCGCCTTGAGCACGTTTTCGGCCCGGTGCTTGAGCCGCTCCCCGGCCTCGGTCAGGCGCATGCCCTTGGGCGTGCGGATGAACAGCTTGGTCTCCAGCTCGTCCTCCAGCGCCTTGATGTGCGCGCTGACCGACGGCTGGCTGGTGTGCAGCCGCACCGAGGCGCGGGTCAGGTGGCCTTCCTCGGCCACCACCACGAACGTCTTGAGTTGGTACAGTTCCATGTTCGATCAGCCTCCTTGATGTCCATCATAACCATATCCGATTGAGATCGAAAATGACATCGGAAAAACCGAACAAGTGCATCAAACAAAACAATTGGATTGATTTCGACATGATCCGTAGATGTGCAGATATGGAAAACCGCCCACATGGCGGCAGCAAAGCAAGGAGCAGGATCATGAGCATGGACAACGATACCCGACTGGCCATGATGCATATGCGCAACGAAGCGCATCGCAACGACAACAACCGTCCGCGCCGCAACAACGGCCGCCACATCCGTCAGGCCGCCTCGGCCGTGGCCGCCTTCACGCTGCTGCTGTTCACCAGGGGCTATTAAATTTACAGGGAGCCCTGCGCTCCCCGCGTATAATGCGGGTTGGAGGCGCTCTTGTCCGGGGGATTACCATCCTTTCCCCCTCGGGCAAGAGCCCCTCTTTTTTTGTGCTCCCGAAACCTTGTGGGGGGGAGGGGGGCGGCTGGCAAGCGTCTTGGTGTTTCGGCGGAAATTGTGTAGCTTCTCGGGGATTGTTGATGAACCACAAGGAGCTTGCGCCATGGAACTGGAGCGGTTGCGGGAAGAGACCATCGAGACGTCCAAGGGGCGGAAGGCCGTGTGCGACATGATTCCGGAGGGGGCCTCGCGCATTCTGGAGGTCGGCTGCGGCTGGGGCGGCATACTGCTCCGGTTGCAGCGGGACAAGGGGTGCACCGAGCTGTACGGCGTGGACATGGACCCTGAGGCCGCCCGCAGGCTCAGCCCGTTCATCGACCGCATCGAGCTCCGCGACATCGAGCGCGGAGAGATTTTCTCCCCTGAGTACAAGGGGTTTTTCAAATACATCATCCTGCACGACGTGGTCGAGCACCTGTTCGACCCGTGGCTGACCATGACCCGCATCCGCGAGTTCCTGGCCGAGGACGGCCTGCTCGTCGTGGCCACGCCCAACCTGCATTTCTGGATGGTCCAGCATGAGATCCTGTCCGGCCGGTTCCCCTACGGACCGGGCGTGTGGCACACCGGCCACCTGCGCTGGTATACCCCTGTCAGCCTGCTCAACGTCCTGTCCATCGGCGGGTTCGAGGTCCGCGAGTATTGCCTGGAAATTCCGGGCAACGTGGACATGAAGGCCCTGCACAAGCTGAGCCCGCTCCGTGAGGTCCAGTTCCCGCCGGTCGAGCTCCAGAACAAGTATCCGGACAAGCCGGTGTACACCCTCTCCTACCCGGAGAATGTCCGCCGCTATTATCCCGCCTTCTTCGCCAGCAAACTCATTGCGGTCTGCGGCCGGGGCCGTCTCTTCTGGAAGCCGCAGGCCGCCACCTACAACTGCCCCCTGGTCGAGCAGCTGACCAAGCGGGTCGACAACCCCTACGACGTCTTCAACCCCCCGCCCATGCATCCCATTCAGCCTGGGATTTTTCCTTCGTAAGGGGGCGGCGGCTTGCGATAGCGGGCCATCTGCGCATTTTCCGAGGGCCCGCCTGATCCTCACGTACTGGGGTACGCTGCGGTCAGGCGGACCCTCGAAAAATGCACATCTGACCCACTCTCCCAAGCCTTGTGCGAGCGCGGGGGGAGAGCCGCTGTCGGGTGCTGCGCACCCGAATCGCTCCAGGGAGAAAAAAGGTCCCCGGTTCATTGTTGAACCGGGGACCTTTTTTGTGGGCTACCCCGCGAAGCGGATACAAAAAGTTTGGGAAAATGAGGGGATGGGGTCCGGGGGCAGGGGAGGAAACAACCCTTTTCAAAGGGTTGTTCCTCCCCTGCCCCCGGCTCTTCATGACCGCCGGGCGGTCATGGCGATGTAGGTGGCGATGGTCGCCAGGATGAGAGCGCCGCCCGCGAGGGTGGTGGCGGGGGGTTGTTCGCGGAACAGGAGGAAGACCCAGATGGGGGCGAGGACCGGGCTGATCAGGGCGTAGGTGGCCATCTCGGCGGCCGGGATGTAGCGCGAGGAGACTGCGTTCATGACCCGGCCCGCCGGGGCGGAGAGCAGGCCCATGCAGGCCATGACCAGCCAGGTGCGGGCCGGGATGGCCGAGAGGTCGGCCATGAAGAACATGATCACGGCCAGGAACAGGCCGCCGAAGCCCACGACCAGCATCCGGCTCATGGACTTGAAGTGCCGCCACATGACCCCGTTCGCGGCCAGGCAGGACACGCCCACCAGGGCCAGGGCGTCGCCGTGGACGTTGCCCGACTGGAGCGAGCCGGACACGACCACGGCCATGCCGCAGATCACGCCGCCGATGGCCAGCCAGAGCCTGGCGGTGGTCCGTTCCCCGAGGACCAGCCAGGCGGCGGCCGCCGTCAGCACGGGCCTGCCGCTCAGGATCATCATGGTGTTGGCCACGCTCGTGTGCTTGATGCTGAGCACGAACATGGAGGCGCTGCCCAGGATGATCAGGCCGGATATGACGGCGGGCCAGCCGCTTTCCCGGACCGTGCCGACCAGCCCGCGCGCGTCGGTGGCCTGGATCAGGCTGCCCATGGACAGGGCGGAGAAGAGCCCGAACAGGAACGCGGTCTCATACCCGCCCACGCTCGACAGCCGGACGAAAATCGGGTCGAAGCTGAGCAGGATCCCGCCCAGGATCGCCGCCATCCGCCCCTTTGCCTGGGCGTCTTCCGGGATGAATGTCTTCAGTTGTGCTATGGTCATGGAGGCTCCTTTTAAAATCATACTGATTGGTATGATTTAAAGCCGACCGAGTGGCTTGTCAAGAATATTCATACTGAGTAGTATGTTTTTTAACAAAGGAGGTCCGATCATGACCAAGATGGAAACGAAGCGGGAGCGGAACCGGTCGGCCATCCTGCTGGCGGCGCGGGAGGTTTTCCGTTCCGAGGGGTACATCGGGGCGGGCATGGACGACATCGCCCGGCGGGCCGGGATGACCAAGCAGACGGTGTACCGGTATTTCGACTCCAAGGAGGCGCTGTTCCAGGCCTCGCTGGAGGTCCGGCGGGCGGACGGCGGGAACGGGTTTCTGGACGCCCTGTCCCTGGAGGACACGCGCGAGGCCCTGACTCGATTCGCCGAGGGGTTCCTCAAGGTGCACATGTCCGAGGACCATCTGGCGTCGGTCCGTCTGCTGTTGTCCGAAGGCCCGACCGCCCCGGAGATGACCCGCGCCTATTTCGCGGTGGGTCCCCGGCGGACCGAGGCGTGCCTGGCCGAATTCCTGCGGGAGCGACTAAACCTCGACGATACGGAATACGGGGTCCGGCTCCTGCTGGGCGGCCTGCTCTCCCTGCGTATGCACGTCCTGGTCGGCCTGATCCCCACGCCGACCCAGGCGGAACTCGCCGCCCACGCCCGGCGCATCGTCGACATCTTCCTGCAGCCCAAATCCTGATCCACCCTCAAGCGCCCCCCCGCCGAAGGCGGCCCAAAAAGTTTCGGAGAGTGAGAGGGGATGGGGGGTCCAGGGGGGAAGGGGGAGAGA
>NZ_JBGLYH010000105.1:0-7198 GCF_041414475.1 Pseudodesulfovibrio karagichevae | reverse complement strand
AGCTCCACAGGGACATGCACCCCAGGAAGAGCATGACCATCTTGACCGCCAGGGTCGCCCCGGCGAGCAGGGTCAGGATGGAGTTGTCGGGCAGAAAGTTCATTGGTTGTACCTTTTCGGGTCTATGTGTCGGGAGTGGGCTCCACAGGGGAGGCCTGTACTGTGTGTAAACCCCGTTCGGGCAGAAAGCAAGGGGGGTGAAAAATGGAAGGGCTGTCTTTTCAGACGGTTGCACTCAACCCTGCGCAGCCCCGTCCGGCCTGGCGGGGCTGCCCGGCGTTCGGAAACGCGGTATGCACTTGTCCCTTGTCCCGTTTGTGTCGTAAGGACATCGGGTAGGCGGCGGGAACTGTTCATGTTTCGGGGCGGCCAACGGAGGCGTTGCGTGAAAATACTGATCTTGGCGGGCAAGCATGTGGACGAGCGGGACCTGGACCTGCTGCCGGAGGGCCATGAGCGGACGGTGGTCCGCCTGGCGACTCTCTCCCGTGGCGTGCGCCGGCTGGAAAAGGACGACGCCGAGCTGGTCCTGTTCGTGCCCGACGAAGGCGACGACTCCTGGCCCCGCGCCGTGGGCCGCGCCCGCGAGGAATACGGGCGGCAGGCCATCGTCCTGACCCGCGACCCGGCAGGAGAGGCCCTGGCTCTGGCCCAGGGGGCCTTCGACTGTTTCGTGCCGGGGCCGACCTCGCGCGAAGACCTGGCCCGCAGCCTCCGTCACCTCAAGGACAGGCTGGCCGCGGAGGCCCAGCTCAAGTCCAGCCAGGGCCTGCTCGATTGGATGGAACATACCGACGCCTTCGGCAGTTGGGAGATGGACGTGAACGGGGACATCCTCTGGTCCGGCGGGCTGCAGCGCATCTTCGGCCGGGAGGAGGCCCCCGGCCGCAGGCTGTCCGGCCTGCGCAACCACGTCCACCCGGATGACCTGGAGGTCTTCGACCGGGCCAACGAGGCCACCTTCGACCAGGGCTGGCCCCTGGACTTCGAGTACCGGGTGGTGGACGAGGAGGGCAAGGTCCGCCATCTGCACGTCAACCGCGAGGTGGAACTGGGTCCGGGCGGCGACGTCGTGCGCGTCTGGGGCATGGCCCGCGACGTGTCCCTGCAAAAGGAATTCGAGGAACTGCTTTTCCGGCGGGACGCCATCCTCCAGGTGCTGGCCAACTTCGCCAGCCGGTTCCTGCGCAAGGTGGACTGGAACGAGGGCGTGGACGAGGCCCTGGCCAAGCTCGGCAAGGTCGCGGACGTGACCCGCATCTACCTGTTCAAAAAGGACAGCGGCCCGGACGGCGGGGAGGTCCTGTCCATGCACAACGAGTGGGGCGCGGAGTGGGTCGCGCCCCTGAGCGCCCTGCCGGGGAGCCGGGAGATCGCGGTCGCGCCCAGCTACGAGACCTGGCGCGGGGCCATGCTCAAGCGCAAGGTGGTCACCGGCCACGTCAAGCATTTCCGCAAGGAGGAGCGGGCCCTGTTCGCGGCCACCGGGGCCAAGTCGGTCATGATCGTGCCGGTCTTCGCCGGGAACGCCTGGTGGGGGTTCCTGGGGTTGTCCGAGCACCGCCGCGAGCGGGACTGGCTGCCCGTGGAGATCGAGTCCATGATGCTGGCCGCCAACCTCTTCGGCTCGGCCATCCACTACGGCGAGATGAGCCGCAAGCTCGTGGAGGCCAACCGGTCCGCCGAGGAGGCCTCCAGCGCCGCGCTTGAGGCGAACATGGCCAAGTCCATGTTCCTGGCCAACATGAGCCACGAAATCCGCACGCCCATCAGCGGCATCCTGGGCATGGCCGAGATGATGGTCACCACCGGCCTGACCGAGACCCAGCGCGAGCACATGGACATGATCCGCGACGCCAGCAACTCCCTGCTGAACATCGTCAACGACATCCTGGACATCTCCAAGATCGAGGCGGGCCGCATGGAGCTCAAGCCCGAGGATTTCACCTTCCGCTCGGCGCTGGAGACCAGCGTGCGCTCCTTCGGCCCCCAGGCCGAACTCCACGGGCTGGTCTTCCGCTATTCCGTTGCCGACGACGTGCCCGCCAGGCTCAACGGCGATCCCGACCGCCTGGGCCAGGTCCTGTGGAACCTCATCGGTAATGCGCTCAAGTTCACCCCGCGCGGGCTGGTGGAGCTGAGCGTGGAGCTCTCGCGCATCGAGTCCGGGCGCGCCTGCCTGCAGTTCAAGGTCCGCGACACCGGCGTGGGCATCCCCGAGGACAAGCTCGACGCGGTCTTCGACAGTTTCACCCAGGCGGACAGTTCCCTGCGCAAGAAGCACCAGGGCACCGGCCTCGGCCTGACCATCTCCCGCCAACTGGTCAACATGATGGGCGGCGAAATCGGCGTGGAGTCCGTGGTGGACCAGGGCAGCACATTCTTCTTCACCGCCTGGTTCGGCCTGGTCGAGGAGCCCGAACACGAGGCCGCCCCGGTCAGGCAGCGCACCCCGCGCGCCCTGCACCTGAACATCCTGCTGGCCGACGACAACCCCATGAACCGGAAGTATCTGCAACACTTCCTGACCATGTTCGGCCACACCGTAACCACCGCCGAGAACGGGGTCCAGGCTCTGGAGGCCCTGCGTGAAAAGGGCCGGAGCATCGACGTGGTGCTCATGGACGTCCAGATGCCCGAGATGAGCGGCCTGGAGGCCACCCGGGCCATCCGCGAGTCCGACGGCCGCCTGTACGACCGCAGGATTCCGATCATCGCCCTGACCGCCTACGCCATGAAGGGCGACCGCGAGCGGATGCTCGAGGCGGGCATGGACGACTACGTCAGCAAACCCGTGGACATGCACAAGCTGTCCGAGGCCATCGTCCGCTGCACCGCCGACCGCGAGGCCCGCAAGGAGATGGCCTGCCGCCCCGTGCCCCCGCAGCCCGAGCCTCGGGCCGAGGAAAAGATCGAGGTCACCCTGGACGTGGACAGCCTGTGCAAGCGGTTCGAGGGCAACATGGACCTGTACAAGGACATCCTCGACCTCTTTCTCCTGGAGGCCAAGGCCAAGCGCGAAGACCTCCACAGGGGGATCAAGGCCATGGACGCCAAGGCCGTGGCCGCCGCCCTGCACTCCATCACCAACATCTCTAGCCATGTCCTGGCCATGGATGTGGTCAAGCTGTCCCGCGCGCTGGAAAAAAGATGTTATTGCGGCGAGATGGACGAAGTGAAGAAAGGCGTCAAGGATCTCGTGCCCCGCTTCGACGCCCTGGTCCGGGCCGTGGAGAAAGAGGCCGCGCGGCTGTAACCCATTGCAATTTGCGGACTTACAGAGTAGGTATTGCGGACCGTTTCCATCCCGGAAATCGCCGTACAGGAGGTAGCCGATGCTGGTCAGAGACTGGATGACGGTCAACGTCATCGCCCTGGGAGTGAATTCTTCGGTGCTGGATGCGGCCGAGATTCTGCGGGAAAAGAACATTCGCCAGTTTCCGGTCATCGACAGCGCGGGCTGCCTGGTGGGCATCGTCTCTGACCGGGACATCCGCGACGCCATGCCGTCCAAGTTCATCCCCGGCGACGCCGTGGTCGAAAGCGGCGGCGGCCTGTACACCCTGACCGCCGGGGACATCATGACCCTGGACCCCGTTTCCGTGCCCTCGGACGCGGCCATGACCGAAGTGGCCGACATCCTGGTCAAGCACAAGGTCGGCGGCCTGCCCGTGGTCGACAGCGGCCGCCTCGAGGGGATCATCACCCAGCTCGACGTGCTCCGTTTCCTCTGCGCCTCGGCGGGCTCCGCGCGCGGCGGAGCCCAGTTCGGCATCCGCATGGACGGCCCCGAAGGCGCCCTGGCCGACATCCTCTGCGACCTGCGCGCCAAGGGCATCGTCTTCACCAGCGTCTTCACCGCCGTGGACCCCACCCGCTGCGGCTCCCGCAACGCCTACGTCTCCATCGCCGACCTCGGCGACAAGTCCATCGAGGACGTCGTAGAGCTCCTGCAAAGCAAGTACACGTTGTTGTTCTACGTAGCTGAGGGCGTTACCGTCGATCTAATCTAGGAAGGCCTCCCTGCAGCCCTTTCTTGGGGATGGTGCCCTGCCCTATCGCTGCCGCTCCATCGGGCAGGGGAGTTGAGGAAAACCGTTTTGCGGCGTTTTCGAACGGCAGCGAAGATACCTCTCTTAACGGGGTCGCTTTTCTCAAAAGAAAAACCCCGCGATTTCGGGCGGAAAAAACGGCGTATTTCTTTCGGTGAAGAAGCACGCCGTTCGTTCCGTTTTTTTGCCCGAAATCGCCAACCGGCACGGCGGAAGGCGGTCCTTCCGAGCGTAGCGAGGCGATGGGGGTCCAGGGGGCTTTGCTCCCTGGCGGGTGCAGGGCAGCGCCCTGCCCGTCGGAGACGCCCGCCCGGCGAGGGCCCGCCGGAGGCATTCCTGACGGCGTCCCCCCCCCTACCCCAGCCGTCTGGCGAACTCCGAGACGATGATGGCCCCGGCCTGGGCGACGTTGAGGGAGTCGAATTCGCGCAGGAAGGGGATGTGCAGGCTGTGGTGGGCGAACTTGGCGACGCCGGGGCGGACGCCTTTTTCCTCGTTGCCGAGCAGAAGCACGGCCGGGGTCCGGAGGTCGGTCGTGTAGACGTTTTCGGAATCCGGGGCCATGCGGGCGCAGTAGATGGTGAAGTCGTAGTTGACGCAGTCCTTCATGGCGTTGGCGAGGTTGCCGACCTTGGCCACGGGGAGCTTGTTCAGGGCCCCGGCCGAGGAGCGCACGGCTCCGGCGCCTATGTAGGCGCCGTGGTGCTGGCAGACGATGAGCCCGGCCCCGCCCAGGGCGTGGACGGTGCGCGCGAGCACGCCCACGTTGCCGGTATCCTGGACCTGGTCCAGGGCGACGATGAGCGGCAGGGGGGCTTCCGGGGCCTGTTCGAGGAGCTGTTCGAGCGGGGTGTAGTCGAGCGCAGCGCAGCGGGCGGCCACGCCCTGGTGGTTGCCCCGGTACATGTAGTCCAGATCCTTGGCGGTCACGGACTTGTAGGGCACGTTTCCGGTCCGGCACAGATCGAGGATTTCCTCCATGGCCTGATCGCGCCGCCCCTTGCGGAAGGCGACAAAATCCACCTTCTGCGGAGAATCCAGCAACAATTCCTTGACCGGCTTATTGCCAACTATGTAGATTTTAGAATCTTTTTTGTCCCGGCCGTTATCTTGCATTATTGTTTCCTTATGGTAAAGACAGCAAAATGCTGCACATGGTTGCCATCGGCAAGGGGCTCTAGTAGGCGTTTATCGCTCCTATTGCAATCCATGGCAAGGTGGGCTAGCTGATAGTCTCGCGCATCCGGTGCTCATGATTTTCTCTAGACTTTTCAAAGCCGGACTTATCTGATAATGGTGTGCCGAACTCGGAGGATCGCTTGAGAGTTTTCAACTATACATATTTATTTGCAATGGGTCTGCTCATCGCGAGCCTGGCCGCGGGCTGCGCGCCCAAGACTCCCCAAGAGGCGGCTCCGCCGGTGGAGGAACAGGTCACCGAGAACCTCGTGCCGGATGACGCCGAGGCGCTCGAACCCGAGATCGAGGCCGCCCCGGAGGTGGCTCCCGGCGAGGACCTGACGCAGACCGAGCAGGCCGTGCTCAACCAGCGGTTCGGCCTGTTATTCGACCTGGAGCAGCACGAGAGCGACGAGGTCGAGCTCTTCTTCACCTATTACAACCATAAAGCGCGCAAGACCATGGAGCGCTGGCTGGAACGTTCCCAGCCCTACCTGCCCTATGTGCGCCGCGTCTTCACCAAGTACGGGCTGCCCCAGGATCTGGTCCTGCTGCCCTTTGTCGAATCCGGCTACAACGTCAAGGCCTACTCCTGGGCCGGTGCGGGCGGCATGTGGCAATTCATGCGCGGCACGGGCAAGCTGTACGGCCTCCAATCCGACTGGTGGATCGACGAACGCCGCGACCCCTACAAGGCCACGGACGCCGCGGCCCGCCATCTGAGGGACCTGTACGACAAGTTCGGCGACTGGTATCTGGCCCTGGCCGCGTACAATGCGGGCGAAGGCAAGATCGCGCGCGCCCTGAAACAGGCCAACTGCGACGACTTCTTCGAGCTGACCGAGAAGAACCGCAAGCTCTCCCGGCGTAACCGGCTCAAACAGGAAACCCGCCACTACGTCCCCAAGTTCATTGCCATTTCCAAGATCTTCCAGAACCTCGACACCCTCGGCTTCGAGCCCGTGTCCTGGGACCTGGAATACGAGATCACCCCGGTCAAGGTGCCCGGCGGCACCGACCTGCTCGCCCTGGCCCGAGCCGGGGGCATGTCCTGGAAGGACTTCCACGAGCTGAACCCCGCCTTCCGCCGCCAGGTCAGCCCGCCGCACATGGAGGCCACCGCCTACCTGCCTGCGGACAAGGCCGACAAGATGATCGCCTACCTGGATGAGCCCGGCTCCCGGCCCTACGCGGGCTACACCCGCTACCACGTGCGCTCCGGCGACTCCTGGTGGGTCATCTCCCGGCGCTACGGCGTGCCCATCAACGTGCTCAAGAGCGTGAACAACACCCGCTCCAACACCCTGCGTCCCGGCCAGTACGTCATGGTGCCCGGCCACGGATCGAGCGCGGCCGCCATCGCTGCGGCGGCCCCCGGCGAGTCTTCCTCGTCTTCCTCGTCCGCCGCCAAGACGCGGGCCATCGCCGCCAAGCGCGGCAACTACGTGGTCCGCTCCGGCGATACCCTGTGGTCCATCGCCCAGTCCTTCAACACCACGGTGTCCACCCTCAGGAAATCCAACGGGCTGCGCTCCAGCCGCCTCAAGGTCGGCCAGAAGCTCTACATCCCCAACAGCACCGAAGCGGCCACCAAACAGGCAGTCAAGGAAGCCGGAAAGGTCAAGGCCCAGCTGGTCCAGTACAAGGTCCGCCGGGGCGACAACCTCTACTCCATCTCCCGCAAGTTCGGCGTCAAGGTCTCCGACCTCTGCCACTGGAACGCCATCAGCACCTCGACCACCATCTACGAAGGCCAGAAACTCAAGGTCTACGTCCAGTAACCCTACCGACGAATACAAAAAGGTCCCGGCAAGCAAACCGCTTGCCGGGACCTTTTTTTGCGCCTCCGGCGGCCGGGGGAAGGGGAGAAGGGAACCCTTTGAGAAAAGGGTTCCCTGTGCAACCGGAAACATGGGTAACAGTTCTGCCCGGGTACATGGGTAACACTTTTATTGTTCGTCCACCGG
>NZ_JBGLYH010000104.1:0-7430 GCF_041414475.1 Pseudodesulfovibrio karagichevae | reverse complement strand
GGGGAAACTTTTGGAAAAAGTTTCCCCCCTGGACCCCCCTTCCAAACTTTTTGTGTGCCTTCGGCAAGGCCCTGCGAACTCGAGAATCCCCCTTTCCACCTGGAGCGATTCGGGTAGCGCAGCACCCGACAGCGGCTCTTTCACCGCGCTGTGGATAGGCTTGGGAGAGTGGGTCAGATGTGCATTTTCCGAGGGTCCGCCTGACCGCAGCGTACCCCAGTACGTGAGGATCAGGCGGGCCCTCGGAAAATGTGCAGATGGCCCGCTATCGCAAGCCGCCCCCTGCGCGAAAGCACAACAAAAAAGGGCCCGCTGCATCGGCAGCGGGCCCTTTTTGTTGTTGCTTGAGCGCCCTAAAGTATCGGCAGATACTTGTCCAATTCATATTCCGTAACCTGGGTGCGGTACTCGTCCCACTCGGCGATCTTGTTGTCGACCAGGGCGGTGTGCAGGTGCTCGCCCAGGACGTCCCTCATGAAGGTGGACTTCTGGAGGTTCATGGCGGCTTCGTAGAGGGAACCGGGCAGGGCCTTGATCCGGTTGCGCTTGAGCTGGCGGTCGTTCATGGCGAAGATGTCCTCTTCCACCGGGTCGGCCAGGACGTAGTTCTCCTCGATGCCCTTGAGGCCCGCCGCGAGCTGCACGGCAAAGGCCAGGTAGGGGTTGGCGGCCGGGTCCGGGCAGCGCAGTTCCATGCGGGTGGCGTTCTCCTTGCCGGGCTTGTACATGGGCACGCGCACCAGGGCCGAGCGGTTGCGCCGCGCCCAGGCAATGTACACCGGGGCCTCGTAGCCGGGCACCAGCCGCTTGTAGGAGTTGACCCACTGGTTGGTCACGCAGACGAACTCCGGCGCGTGCTTGAGGATGCCCGCGATGTAGGACTTGCCCTCGCTGGACAGGTGATACTCGTCGTTGGCGTCGTAGAAGACGTTGCGGCCGTTCTTGAACAGCGACTGGTGGACGTGCATGCCCGAGCCGTTCTCGCCGAAGATGGGCTTGGGCATGAAGGTGGCATAGCAGCCGAACTTGCGCGCGGTCTCCTTGACCACCACCCGGTAGGTCATGGCCGTGTCGGCCATCTTCATGCCTTCCTGGTAGCGCAGGTCGATCTCGTGCTGGGACGGAGCGACCTCGTGGTGGGAGTACTCCACCTGGATGCCCATGGCGTCCAGGGCGAAGATGATGTCGCGGCGGATGTTGTTGCCCAGGTCCAGCGGCGGGGCGTCGAAGTAGCCGCCCGCATCCAGGGTCTCGGTGTCCTGGTCGTCGGCGAAGAGGAAGAATTCGAGCTCGGGGCCGACATAGAAGGTGTAGCCCTTCTCGGCGGCCTGGGCCATGACCTTCTTGAGCACGAAGCGGGAGTCGGCCTCGAACGGGGAGCCGTCCGGGTTGACCACGTCGCAGAACATGCGGGCGACCGGTTTCTCCGAGGGCCGCCAGGAGCAGATCTGGAAGGTGGTCGGGTCGGGCATGGCGACCATGTCGGATTCGTCGATGCGGCAGAAGCCGAGGATGGACGAGCCGTCGAAGCCCATGCCCTCTTCAAAGGAGGCCTCGAGTTCGCTCGGGGTGATCTGGAAGCTCTTCAGGGTGCCGAGGATGTCCACGAACCAGTACTGGATGAAGCTGACGTTGTAGTCCTTGACGGCCTTCATCACGTCGTCCGCGTTCTTGCAATTGAAAACAGGGATACTCATAAGACTCCTCCGGTTAGGATGTTGGAGCAACAGGCCGTCCGCCCTGGGGCGCGGCCTCAGGCCGAAACGGCCATGCCGGTGCTTTGCAAAATGATATGCCTAGATGTTTACCCACTTTCCGGGGCCGCTATCAACAGAAATGTCCCTCAATTTGTTACGGACGCGGGAAAAGCCGGGGATTGCGCCGGAAAAAACGGCCCGGAGGGGCTACCGGCCAAATCGCAGCAGACAGGCCCCGAACAGGGTGCAGCCCGTGGCCACGACCTTCATCAGGTTGAGGCCCTCCTTGAGGCCGAATACGCCGAAGAGCAGAGCGAAGATGATGCTCGTCTCGCGCAGGGCCGTGACCAGGGGGATGGGCGCCATGGTGAAGGCCCAGGTGACCAGGGCGTAGGCCGTGAACGAGGCCGCCCCGCCCGCCAGGGTGAAGCGCAGGTTCCGGGTCAGGGAGGCGGTCACTAGGCCGGGCCGGGTCAGGCGCATGTACCCGGCCAGGACCAGGCCGTTCAGGATGGTCAGGGAGCCGTAGAAGCCGAGCGCGGTGCCCGCCAGGCGCGCGCCGTGGCCGTCCACCAGGGAATAGGCCGCGATGAACAAGCCCGTTCCGAGGGCCAGGAGCGCGGCCCGTCCGTTGCGCATGCCGTCGCTGCGCCGGGTCAGGGCCAGGCTCATGATCCCGGCCGCGATGGCCAGCACGGCGACCAGCTCCACCCCGGACAGGGATTCGCCCAGGAACGCCACCGAGACCCCGGCCACGGCCAGGGGCGCGAACCCGCGCGCCAGGGGATAGACGTGGCTCAGGTCGCCGAAGCGGTAGGAATTGAGCAGGAAGAGCTGGTAGCCGACGTGGAGCAGCGCTCCGGCCAGGATGTACGGCAGGGAGGCCGCATCGGGCAGCGGGGAGAGAACGAGCGCCGCCGCGCCGAAGGGCACGTGGCCGATGACCACGCTGGTCATGCCGGCGTGCTTGTCCGCCGCGCTCTTGACGAAAAAGTTCCAGGTGGCGTGCAGCAGCGCCGCGCACAGGACGACGAACATTACCGTGACGGACATGGGGGCTCGCGTTGGGGTCCGGGGGTTGTCTTTACCTCCGGCGGCCGGAAAACCGCGCGGAATCATTCAAGGAAGTATTGCCATAGCCGGACGTTGTCAATTGCGCCCCGGACCCGCGGTCCCCTGGGGAACCTCGATCCAGTCCTTGAGGCCGTACTTGATGAGCAGATGGTTGAGCTGGCCGGTGTTGCGCAGGGTGTACATCCCCTGGTCCAGGATGCCGGCCAGCCGCCGGGACCTCGGCATGTTGGCGGGCGACAGGCCGAAGAACAGCTCCCGGGCGTCCTCCCCGCTGCACCCGGCCAGGAAGACCTTGCCCGCCAGGTCCGCCCGCTGCACGTAATACTCGACCACGGCCCGGCTGCCGGGAATAGCCTGGATCCGGCCCTCGGCGAGCATGGCCAGCATACGCGCGAAGGCGTCCTCGCCGTGCAGGGCGTGGAACCGCCCGGGGTGGCGGCGGACGTCCTCCAGGAACCACTGCGGGTAGTTGTGCCCATGGACGAACCCGGTGACCACGCTCTGGAGGGATTCCGGCCCGATGAAGCGCCATTTGGCGTCCATGGTGAAGAAGCACAGGTCGCTCCGGCCCAGGGAGGTCTTGGGGAAGATGAAGTCCGGCAGCTCGTCCGGGGTAACGCCGATGAGGATATCGGCCCGGCCCGAGCGCACGTCCTGCACGGCCCGCTTCAAGGGCACTTCACGGTACTCCACGGAGAACCCGCGCCGCTCGAACACGGCGCGCAGGATCTCCACGGCGTACCCCTCGCGTTTCGAACCCGGCGTGCCGTTGTACGGCATCCAGCTGTCCGAGACCACGACCACGCGCTCCTGGGCCCGGACCGGACACGCCGAGGCGACCAGAGCCAGGAGGCACCAGAGAAGGCACCAGACAGGGATCCGGACCCGCGCAGGGGCCGGGGAGAAAGGTTGGGTCTCGCTCTCCATGGACGGCATCGGTCCTTTCGCACCGCTCGGTGAAGGCCCCCGCAGGGACTACTTCACCACCAGCACGGGCTTGGTCGTGGTCTGGAGGACCTTGTGGGTGACCGAGCCGAGGAACAGCCCTTCGAGGTCGGACTTGCCCTTGGAACCCATGACGATGATGTCGCACTTCTCGTTTTCGGCCACGTTGCTGATGACCTCGGCCACGTCGCCGCCGATGACCAGCTCCAGGAAGTCCACGTTGGCGTTGGTCAGCTTGGCCCGGTAGTGGGTCATGACCTGCTCGGCGCCCTGGTTCAGGTATTCGAGCAGTTCGGTGGCGTTGGGCTGGCCCAGCCCGGTGGGTACGGTTCTGCGCACGGTCAGCAGGATGACGGTCGCCCCGGTTCCGGCCATGTCGATGGCCATGTCGGCGGCGGCGTCGGACAGTCGGGACCCGTCAACGGGGAGAAGAATTCGGGTGATGTTCATGAGCCCACTCCTTTGTGTTTCGCAATCAAGACGCCCCCTTCAAACAGGAACGTACTCAAAGCATACACCATGGAGCGATGTGCTGCCAACCCGGATTGTACAATCAATCGGTCGGAATCATTCCCAAGAAGGCGAGAACGGCCCGGTCCCGGTCTTCCGGAGTCGGCTCGTCCGCGACCACGGTCCGCGTCTCGGGCTGGAGCACGCCGAGTTCGCGGAAAAAGGTCTCGGCCTCGGCCGAACGGAAGCAGACCCCGTCGCAGGAGCGGAACCCGGCCCGGAACATGGGCCTGGCCAGTGCGGCGAGCAGCCGTCCCTTGAGCCCGCCGCCCCCGGCAAAGGCGAAGCCCGGCCCCTCCACCAGGGCGAAGACCGTCTTCTTCTCGCCCACCCAGGCCATGCGCGCGGCCATGGAGCCGTAGACCACCGGCTTGGAGGTCATGGACAGGACGAGTTCCGGCTTGATGCGGTACAGGACCTGCTTCAGGTGGAGCAGCGTGCCGATGTCGCCCACGGGCGTCAGGCCGCGCGGAGTCAGCGGGTACATGGCGTACTCCACGCCGAGCGCCTCGAATCCGGCCGCCGCGTCCGGCCCGCTGCCCGGAGCCAGCGCGTTGACCGCGTGGCCCATGGACGCCATGGACGCCAGCAGGGAGCCGTATCCGGCCAGCAGGGCCTCGGCGTTTTCATGGATGACGGCGATCTTCATGTCGGTCCTGTAACAGACGGCTTGCGCTTTGAAAACAGGGGCCTACCAAATGGCGTCGGCCAGGGTCCCGTGCATCTCGTAGGGAAAGGTCTCCCGCCCCACGGTCATGTCGCCCTTGAGGTCGAACCGGGTGCGGAAGAGGTTGTCCGGGTCGATGACCGCCGTGCCCGTGGACTTGTAGGCCAGGGGCCGCCGCATGGAGAAGTCGCGCACGGCCATGTCCCGGTTCTCGATCTCGGCGGTGAAGGCCAGGTCCTCGACCACCTTGTCGCCGGGCAGGACCAGCTGGGCCGAGCGCACGTCCACCCAGCCGTTCTTCGGCAGCCGCGCCCCGTCGGGCAGAAACAGGCTGCCCGAGGCGTGGAGCGTGCCCTTGAGGTCGCTGTTGCCGAGGAGAAACGTCAGGTCCATGTCTCCCTCGAAGTCGAAGACCCCGTTGGAGAACAGCTCCAACCGGCACTGCGGCCCGCCCGTGTCCAGCCGGACCGTGGCCAGGGGCGAGAAGCCCACGGTCACGTAGGCGTGCTCGAAATGCAGCCGCCCCGGGGTCTGGGCCACGGAAATCCTGAGGTCGCGCACCCGGAAGCCGAGCGGACCGTCGCGGTCGATGGAGCTCCAGCTCAGCCCCACGGAGGGCAGACTTTCGTCCAGGCGGGTCAGGGCCGACGCCCATATCTTGTTCCATGGCGTGAACAGGACCACGCCGATGGCCAGGCCGAAGGCCATCAGCACCAGCCGGGCCAGGATGCGTCCGGGCAGGGATGAAGATTTGCCGCGCTGCGGGCCCACGGCCTACCTCGCCAGCACGAGGTGCACGTCCGCCAGGCGGGGCTCCTCGGGGTTGCGGGTCAGGACGAATTCCGGGGCCTGCAGGCTGGCCCGGTCCCGCACGTCCTGCAGGAAATCCGTGAGCATGATCAGGGTCAGGCCCTCCAGGGTCACTTCCACCGCATCCTGGTCCCCGGCGATGCGCGTCGGACGCAGGGAGACCGCGTAGTCGTTCAGGGAGCGGTCGTCGAGGATGCGCCGGACCGCCTCCTCCGGGGTGAGTTGGACCAGGTCGCTCTGGGCGGCCCGCAGGGTGGCGATCTCCCGGACCAACGGCACCACCAGGCCGTACTGCGCCTTCCCGGCCGCGATCTCCTGGCCGAGCGCCCCGGTGAACAGGGTCACGCCCACGAAGACCGCAAAGATCAGCCCGGCGGTGCCGAGCAGGAGAAACTTGAACAGCCGTTGCTGCGAGGCGGGCGGCCAGCAAGTCCAGGGATATGTGCAGTGTTTCCGGGCCATGCTATTTCGGCTCCACGCTCAGGCTGAAGGACACGCCATCGCCCAGTTCGTCGACCTTGTAGACCGAAAAGAGATAGCGGTCGTCGTCGGACAGCCTCTCCATGTACTGCATGAACCCGGCCTCGTTGCCGCTGAAATAGCCGCGCACCCGGCCCGTGGTCCCGGTCAGGCTGACCCCGTCCACGCGCAGCCGCTCGCCCGCGGGCTTGCTCAGGGCCGCCAGTACGCCCAGCGGGCTCAGGCCGATGCGCCTGGACGCCATCAGCTTGCCGTGCTCGAACTGCAGCCGCCCGAAGGGCGAACTCCCGATGTCCGGGCCGAGCACCGAATGGTACAGCTTTTCGGTCTGGGCGCGGATGTCCGCAAGCTGCATGTAATTCAGATAATAACGCACCCCCTGGCCGCCCAGGAACAGGCCGCCGATGACCAGGACCCAGACCAGGTTGCGGACGAACCGCCTGGAGGCCTTGCCGGACCGGAATTCGGGCGCCCCGCTTCCGGCGCTGCTCTGTGTCGTGGATGTCGTCATGGTATCTAAACGGGTAACTACGCGAAAGCCATGCACCGGGCAAGACGCCGGTCGCGGTGCCGGAGGTGCGACGCGGAGAAGCCGAACGATCCGTGCGGCGAGGCCGGACAATCTTCGGCGCGAGCTCTCCGGGAGGGCGCGGGAAACGGCCGGAAGGCCCGGCTAGAGACGGGCCGCAGCCTCTTCCACCTCGTCCTTGAAGCCCTGGCGCGCAACCCTGATCCTGTCGGCCACCGTCTCATCGTGCAGAGCGATGATCTGCGCCGCCAGCCAGGCCGCGTTCTTGGCCCCGACCTTGTCCAGCGCCAGGGTGCCCACCGGGAAGCCCGGAGGCATCTGCAGGGTGGCCAGGAGCGCGTCCATGCCGCCCAGGGACGAGGCGGTCAGGGGTACGCCCAGGACCGGCCTGATGGTCTTGGCCGCCACGGCCCCGGCCAGATGCGCGGCCAGACCCGCCGCGCAGATGAACACCTGAGCCCCGGCCTTCTCGTACTCCTCCACCAGGCGCGCCGTGCGCTCCGGCGTGCGGTGGGCCGAAGAGACCGTGAACACGTGGTCCACGCCCAACTGCTTGAGCAGATCCGAACACGGACGCATCTTCTCCTCGTCCGAAACGGACCCCATAAAAATCACAACCTGCGGCATGATGTGCTCCTTGGGTGCCTCCGGCGGCCGGGGGAAGGGGGAAGGGAAACCCTTTGAAAAGGGCTTCCCTTCCCCCTTCCCCCGGACCCCC
>NZ_JBGLYH010000103.1:0-7732 GCF_041414475.1 Pseudodesulfovibrio karagichevae | reverse complement strand
AGCGTCTTCGCGGGGCGGGTTTTTTTCGCCCCCGGCCCCCCATCCCCTCTTCCTTCCTAAACTTTTTGTGCCGCTTCGCGGATGGTGGCGACTTGCGAGAGCGACCTCTTGCTCTCCCAATCCAGAACGCCGCAAAACCGGCTTAACAAGTTCAGCCACCTCGCCTGCGGCGTTGGCTACCGTCCCGAAGTGTTCGCGCCGGACGGCCCTCCGAGACCCACGGACGCCCGGCGCGAACACTTCGGGACACCACACGGCCAAGCTACTCCCTCCTCCGCGCGCAGCCCACCCCTTCCCGCCCCCACGCGCCCCTGCCGAAGGCACACAAAAAGTTTGGGAGGGTCCAGGGAACCCTTTTCAAAGGGTTCCCTGGCGGGGTCCGGGGCAGCGCCCCGGCCGCCGGAGGCCTCACACAACGCGAACCCGGCGGAACCATGTTCCGGTTGGCGTTCCGCCGGTGATGGCGTATAGCGTATTGTACCGCCGCGCCGTGTGGCGCGGGGGAGGGTGCGAACCGGCCCGACGCAAGTCCGTCATGGCGGGAACGGGGGAGTTTCCGCGAAACCGATTTTTGGAGGGATGCATGTTCCGCAAGCTGATGATACCCGCCGTGGTTGCCTTGGTTCTGGCGTTCTTCGCCGGCAACGCACTGGCTCTCAACCCGGCCGTGATCTACGATCTGGGCGGCAAGTTCGACAAGTCGTTCAACCAGGCCGCGCACATGGGCGCCGAGAAATTTTCGCAGGAGACCGGCATCAAGTACCGGGACTTCGAGCCGACCAACGAGTCGCAGTACGAGCAGGCCCTGCGGCGGTTCGCGTCCAGGGGCAACGACCTGATCGTGGTGGTCGGGTTTTCGTTCGCCTCGGCCCTGGAGAAGATCGCCCCGGAGTTTCCGGACACCAAGTTCGTGATCATCGACATGGTCGTGACCCAGCCCAACGTGGAGTCCGTGGTCTTCAAGGAGCATGAGGGCTCGTTTCTGGTGGGCATGCTGGCGGCCATGAAGACGCAGACCGGCAAGATCGGCTTTGTGGGCGGCATGGACGTGCCGCTGATCCGCAAGTTCGCCCTGGGCTACAAGGAAGGGGCGCAGTACGTGAACAAGGACATCACGGTCTTCGAGAACATGACCGGGACCACGCCTGCGGCCTGGGGCGACCCGATCAAGGCGGGCGAGCTGGCCCGCTCCCAGTTCGACCGGGGCGCGGACGTGGTCTTCACCGCGGCGGGCGGGTCCGGCATGGGCGTGCTCCAGGCGGCGGCCGACGCCAGGAAATTTTCCATCGGGGTGGACTCCAATCAGAATTACATCCATCCCGGCAGCGTGCTGACCTCCATGGTCAAACGCGTGGACCTGGCCGTTTTCGAGGCCATGCGGGACGCGCAGAACGGCGACTGGGAGCCCGGCCTGAAGGTCCTGGGGCTGGCCGAGGGCGGGGTGGACTACGCCCTGGACAAGTACAACGAGGCCTTGATCACCCCGGAGATGAAGACCCGGGTGGACCAGGCCAAGGCGGACATCATCTCCGGCAAGATCGTGGTCACCAACTACTTCGACATCATGGACCGCTAGCCGGTCATGGCGGACGGTTTCCCGGCGGCGGACGCGGCTTTGCCGCCGGTTCCGTTGCCGGGCGGCCGCTTGGCTCGGCGCGGCGTATGGGGTATCGTCATTGACCGCGTCCCGGCCCCTTTTCGACAATCCGGCGGACCCGTCAGGTTCCGCTCCAGGTGGAGAATCCATGCCCCGCTCGCTCATACCCGCGCTCATACTCCTGGCCCTGGCCCTGTGCTGCGGCCCCGCCTTCGCCTTCAAGCCCGCCCTGCTCTACGACCAGGTGGGCAAGTCCGACAGGTCGTTCAACGAGGCCGCCTATCGCGGCGCGGAGCAGTTCAAGGCGGCGTCCGGCCTCCCGTACCAGGAGTTCACGCCGACCAACGAGTCGCAGTACGCCCAGGCCATGCAGCGCTTCGCGGCGCGCGGGTACGACCCGATCATCGTGGTCGGGTTCTCCTACGCCTCGGTCCTGGAGCAGATCGCCCCGCAGTTTCCGGGCACCCGGTTCGTCATCGTGGACATGGCCGTGGACCGGCCCAATGTGGAGTCCGTGGTCTTCAAGGAGCACGAGGGGTCGTTTTTGGTGGGCATGATCGCGGCCATGAAGACGAAGACCGGCAAGATCGGCTTTGTCGGCGGCATGGACATCCCGCTGATCCGCAAGTTCGCCCTGGGCTACAAGGAAGGGGCGCGGTACGTGAACAAGGACATCACCATCTTCGAGAACATGACCGGCGACACCCCGGCCGCCTGGGGCGATCCGATCAAGGCGGGCGAGCTGTCCCGCTCCCAGTTCGACCGGGGCGCGGACGTGATCTACCAGGCCGCGGGCAGTTCCGGGCTGGGCGTGCTCCAGGCGGCCGCCGACCTGCACAAATTCTCCATCGGCACGGACGCCAACCAGAACTATCTGCACCCCGGCAGCGTGCTGACCTCCATGGTCAAGCGCGTGGACCTGGCCGTGTTCGAGGCCCTGCGCGACGCCGAGGCCGGCACCTGGAAGCCGGGCGTCCGGCTGCTCGGGCTGGCCGAGGGCGGGGTGGACTACTCGCTGGATCAATACAACGAGGCGTTGATCACCCCGGCAATGCGGGCGCGCGTGGACAAGGCCAAGGCGGACATCATTTCGGGCAAAATCGTCGTCACCAACTACTTCGACATCATGGACAGGTAGCATGGGCTCCACCGGCGATCATGCGGCCCCCCCGGCGGTCGAACTCATCGGGCTGAACAAGTCCTTCGGGCCGGTGCGGGCCAACCGGGACGTGTCCATGGCCGTGGCCCGGGGCGCCATCCACGGCATCGTGGGCGAGAACGGGGCGGGCAAGTCCACGCTCATGGGCATGCTCTACGGCTTCTACCAGGCGGACAGCGGGCGCATCCGCGTGAACGGCCGGGACGTGAGGATCACCAGCCCGGCCCACGCCATCAGCCAGGGCATCGGCATGGTCCACCAGCATTTCATGCTGGTCGAGCCGTTCACGGTGCTCGAAAACGTGGTCCTCGGGGCCGAGGAGGGCGGGCTGATCAAGACCTCCCTGCGCCATGCCCGGCGGGAGCTTGAACGGCTCGGCCGGGAGTACGGCCTGGAGGTGGACCCGGACGCGGTGGTCGGCGACCTGCCCGTGGGGTTGCAGCAGCGCGTGGAAATCCTCAAGGCCCTCTACCGGGGGGCCGAGACGTTGATCCTGGACGAGCCGACCGGCGTGCTCACGCCCCAGGAGGCGGACCGGCTGTTCGCCATGCTCGACACCCTGCGCGGACAGGGGCGCACGGTCATCCTGATCACCCACAAGCTGCGCGAGATCATGGCCGCGACCGACACGGTGTCCATCATGCGGCGCGGGACCATGGTGGCCCACCGCACGACCGCCGAGACGAGCAAGGAGGAGCTGGCCGAGCTCATGGTCGGGCGCAAGGTCCTGCTCCGGGTGGAAAAGACCGAGGCCGCGCCCGGCGAGCCCATCCTGGAGCTGGACAAGGTGAATTTTTCCGACGCGGCGGGCGTGCCCCGATTGAGGGACGTCTCCCTGACCCTGCGCCGGGGCGAGATCCTCGGCGTGGCCGGGGTCTCGGGCAACGGCCAGTCCGAGCTGCTGGAAGTCTTGTCCGGGGTGGCCGCGCCGACTTCCGGGACCATCCTGTTCAAGGGCGAGGTCATCGCCGGGAACGGCAAGCGCACGGACCCGCTGGGCATGCACCGGCTGGGCGTGGGCCACGTGGCCGAAGACCGCCACCGCACGGCCATGGTCATGGACTTCACCGCCGCCGAGAACATGATCCTCGGCTACCACACCGGACGCGACGTGAACGGAAGGGTGCTCATGGACCGGGGCAAGGTCCGGCGGCTGTGCCGCGACTACATGGACCGGTTCGACGTGCGCCCGCCCGACCCGGACCTCCCGGCCACGGGCTTTTCCGGGGGCAACCAGCAGAAGATCGTCCTGGCCAGGGAGATGGAGCGCGACCCGGACCTGCTCCTGGTGGGCCAGCCCACGCGCGGGGTGGACATCGGGGCCATCGAGTTCATCCACAAGCAGCTCATCGAGCTGCGCGACCACGGCAAGGGCGTGCTCCTGGTCTCGGTGGAACTGGACGAGATATTATCCCTGGCCGACCGCATCGTGGTCATGTTCGACGGGCGCATCGTGGGCGAGATGGCGGCAAGGGACGCGGACGAATGCAGCCTGGGCCTGCTCATGGCGGGCTGCACCGGGAGCCGGGACAAAAACGGCGGGGAGGCGGCGTAGATGGCGCAGAGCAAGCTCCCCGGCTGGGTCAACGCGGGCCTGATTCCGGCGCTCAACCTGCTGACCGCCTTCGTGGTCTCGGGCCTGGTCATCCTGGCCATGGGCCAGGACCCGGTCAAGGCGTTCGGCTATCTGGTCTACGGGGCCTTCGGCTACGGCGAGGCCATCGGCTACACCCTGTACTACGCCACCAATTTCATCTTCACCGGCCTGGCCGTGGCCGTGGCCTTCCACTGCTACCTGTTCAACATCGGCGGCGAGGGCCAGGCGTATCTCGGCGGCCTGGGCATCGGGTTGGTCTGCCTGTATCTGGGCGACCTGCCGTTCTGGGCCGTCCTGCCCCTGACCGTGCTCGGCGGGGCCCTGTTCGGCGCGGCCTGGGCGGCCATCCCGGCCTATCTCCAGGCCAGGCGCGGCTCGCACATCGTCATCACCACCATCATGTTCAACTTCATCGGCTCGTCGGTCATGACCTTCCTGCTGGTGGACTGGCTCAAACGGCCCGGCTCCCAGCTGCCCGAAACCTCGCCGTTCCCGGAGTCCGCGTGGATGCCCAAGCTGCACGAGCTGGCCGGGGCGCTCGGCATCAAGATGGCCCACTCGCCCGCCAACCTGGCCCTGATCATCGCCCTGCTCTGCTGCGTGGGCGTGTGGCTGTTCATCTGGCACACCCGCTGGGGATACGAGATCCGGGCCGTGGGCCGCAACCCGGACGCGGCCGTGTACAGCGGCATCTCCCCGGCCAGGGCGATCATGCTCTCCATGCTCCTGTCCGGGGCCCTGGCCGGGCTCATGGGCGTGAACGAGCTCATGGGCGAGCAGCACCGGGTGGTCATCAACTTCACCAACGGATGCGGGTTCGTGGGCATCGCCATCGCGCTCATGGGCCGCAACCACCCGGCGGGCATCGTGCTGGCCTCGCTGCTCATGGGCGCGCTGTTCCAGGGCGGGGCCGAGCTGGCCTTCGAGATGCCGGCCATCACCCGGGACATGATCTGGACCATCCAGGGGTTCGTCATCCTGTTCACCGGCGCGCTGGAGCATTTGTACCGGCCGCAACTGGAGCGCCTCTTCCTGCGCGGGGAGGCAACGGTATGAACGATCTGTGGATGCAGCTGCTGCTCACGGCCGACGCCACCCTGCGCATCAGCACGCCGCTGATCCTGGCCGCCCTGGCCGGGCTGTGCTCGGAGCGAGCCGCGGTCATCGACATCGGCCTGGAGGGCAAGATGCTCGGCGGGGCGTTCACGGCCGCCACGGTCAGCTATCTGACCGGCTCGGTCTGGCTCGGGCTGGTCTGCGCCATCCTCGCCTGCCTTTTGCTCGCCCTGCTGCACGGCTTCGCCTGCATCACCCACCGGGGCAACCAGGTGGTCTCGGGCATGGCCATCAACATCGTGGTCGCCGGTCTGGCCCCGACGCTGGGGCACGCCATCTTCCACATCAACGGCGACACCCCGCCCCTGCCCCAGACCGCGCGGTTCATGGCCCTGACCCTGCCCGGCGCCGAGGCGCTGCGCGGGGTGCCGGTGCTGGGCCCGATCTATGCCGAGCTGATCAGCGGCCACACCCTGCTGACCTACGCGACCTTCGCCCTGATCCCGTGCGTCTCCTTCATGCTCTACAAGACCCGGTTCGGGCTCAGGCTGCGGGCCGTGGGCGAGAACCCCGAGGCCGTGGACACGGCGGGCATCTCGGTGGCCTGGCTGCGCTACCGGGCGGTGCTCATCGCGGGCGCGCTGTGCGGCGTGGCCGGGGCGTCCCTTTCCACCGCGCTGGGCGCGAGCTTCATCCGCGACATGACCGCGGGCAAGGGGTACCTGGCCCTGGCGGCCATGATCTTCGGCAAGTGGCGGCCCGGCCTGACCGTGACCGCCTGCCTGCTCTTCGCCTTCACCGACGCGCTCCAGGCGCGGCTGCAGGGCGTGTCCCTGCCCCTGGTGGGCGAGATTCCCGTCCAGTTCATCATCATGCTGCCCTACGTCATGACCGTGATCCTGCTGGCCGGGTTCGTGGGCAAGGTCGTGGCCCCCAAGGCGGACGGCATACCCTACGTCAAGGAGCGCTAGATGCCCGATTTACCCGATATCCCTGAACTCATCCGCCTGGCGGCGGCGGCCCGCGACCGGGCCCACGCCCCCTACTCCAAGCACCCGGTGGGCGCGGCCCTGGTCACGAACGCGGGCGAGGTGTACACCGGCTGCAACGTGGAGAACGCGGCCTACCCGCTGGGGAGCTGCGCCGAACAGTCGGCCATCTCCGCCATGGTCCTCGGCGGAGGCAAGGCCATCCGCGAACTGGTGGTGGTCGGCCCGGGTGATGCGCCGTGCACCCCGTGCGGCGGCTGCCGCCAGCGCATCCGCGAATTCGCCGGGCCGGACACCCGGGTCCACGCCTGCAACGAGCGCGACGTCCTGCTGACCATGACCCTGGACGAACTGCTGCCCGAGTCCTTCGGACCGGAAAACCTCAACCAACGGTGATTATGAAAGATTTGAATACATTGACGGCCGAAGCCGCCCGGGTCCGGGCCGATGAAGTCTACGCCCTGCGCACCCTGACCTCCATGGACTTGACCTCGCTGGGCGAGGACGACACCGACGAGACGATCCGCGACCTGTGCGCGCGGGCGGTCACGCCCAGGGGGCATGTGGCGGCGGTCTGCGTGTATGACCGGTTCGTGCCCCTGGCCCTGGACGAACTCAAGGGAACCGGGGTGCGCGTGGCCACGGTCTGCAATTTCCCGCACGGGCTGCCCGACGCGGCCCAGGCCGTGGCCGAGGCCAGGGCGCAGGTGGCGGCCGGGGCCCAGGAGGTGGACGTGGTCCTGCCGTACAAGCGGTACAAGGCGGGCCACCGCGACCAGGCCATCGCCCTGCTCCACCAGGTGCGCGAGGTCTGCGGCGAGACGGTCCTGCTCAAGGTCATCCTGGAGACGAGCCAGTTGCAGTCGCTGAAGATCATCGCCGAGGCCAGCCGGGACGCCATCGAGGCGGGCGCGGACTTCATCAAGACGTCCACGGGCAAGGTGCCGGGCGGGGCCACCCTGGAGGTCGCCGCCGTCATGCTCGACGCGATCCGCGAGATGACCCCCAAGGTCAAGCGCACGCTGGGCTTCAAGCCGTCCGGCGGCCTCAAGACCGTGGCCGACGCGGCGGGCTACCTCTTTCTCGCGGACAACATCATGGGCGAGGGCTGGGCCACCCCGCAGACCCTGCGCTTCGGCGCATCCGGCCTGCTCAACGACGTAAAGAAACACCTCGGCCTCTAACCGAGTAAACAAGGACACCCCCACCCCCTTGCGCGAAGCGCACCCAAAAAGTTTAGGAAAAGGAGGGGATGGGGGTCCGGGGGAAGGGGAAGAAAAGCCCTTTTCAAAGGGTTTTCCTTCCCCTTCCCCCAGCCGTCGGAGACCAAAAAG
>NZ_JBGLYH010000102.1:0-8216 GCF_041414475.1 Pseudodesulfovibrio karagichevae | reverse complement strand
GTATTTGAAAGAGTGCGAATTCAGGTTTAATTACGGCTCCCCAAAAGAGCAGTTATCTATCCTGAAAAAATGGATAAAAAGGCACAACGCGGCATAGTTATCTATGTCAGCCCCAAAAGTTTTGGAGGGTCCAGGGAACCTTTTTCAAAAGGTTCCTTGGCCGCCGGAGGCATTCTCATGACCAAGATCGTTTCCCGTTTCGCGCCGAGCCCGACCGGGTTCCTGCACATCGGCGGCGCGCGCACCGCGTTGTTTTCCTGGCTGCTGGCCCGGTCCCAGGGCGGCGAGTTCCGCCTGCGCATCGAGGACACGGACCGCGAGCGGTCCACCCAGGAGGCCACGGACGCCATCATCGACTCCATGCGCTGGCTGGGGCTCGAGCACGACGGCGAGATCGTCTTCCAGTCCGAGCGCGCGGACCGGCACGTTGAAGTCATCGACCAGCTCATCGCCTCGGGCCACGCCTATTACTGCGACTGCAGCAAGGAGGACGTGGACGCCATGCGCGAGAAGGCCATGAAGGAAGGCCGCAAGCCCAAGTACGACGGCACCTGCCGCGACAAAGGGCTGACCTCGGGCGTGGTCCGGCTCAAGGCCCCGCTGGAGGGCGCCACCGGGTACAAGGACATGGTCAAGGGCTTCATCTCGGTGGAGAACACCGAGATGGACGACATGATCCTGCGCCGCTCGGACGGCACGCCGACCTACAACCTGGCCGTGGTGGTGGACGACCACGACATGGGCGTGAACCGCGTGCTGCGCGGCGACGACCACGTGAACAACACCCCGCGCCAGATCCTCATCTACCGCGCCATGGGCTGGGACGTGCCGGAGTTCGGCCACGTGCCCATGATCCTCGGCCCGGACAAGAAGAAGCTTTCCAAGCGCCACGGTGCGCTGTCGGTCATGGAGTACGAGAAGATGGGCTACCTGCCCGAGGCCGTGACCAACTACCTGGCCCGGCTGGGCTGGTCCCACGGCGACCAGGAGCTGTTCACCATGGACGAGATGGTCGAGCTGTTCACCACGGACGGGTTGGGCAACTCGCCGTCGGTCTTCGACCTGACCAAGTTCGAGTGGGTCAACGGCCAGTACATGCAGAAGGCCGATCCGGACCGGCTGGCCGGGCTGCTCTGCGACTTCCTGGCCCGCGAGGTGGGCGAGGAGGAGGCCAAGGCCGTGACCCGCGAGCGGTTCGCCCTGATCGCGCCCCTGTTGCAGCCCCGGGCCAAGTCCGTGCTCGACATGCTGGAGCAGGCGCGCCCGTTCATCGTGGACGTGTCCTTTTTGCCCTACGACGAGGCCGCCGTGCAGAAGTTCCTGACCGCCGAGACCAAGCCCATGCTCGAGGAGATCGCCGGGCGCATGGAGGGGCTCGCCGAGTTCACCGAGCCCGCCCTGGAGGAGCTGCACAAGGGCTTCATTGAGGACAGGGACATCAAGTTCAAGGTCATCGCCCAGCCGCTTCGCGTGGCCATCACCGGCAAGACCCAGTCTCCCGGCCTGTTCGAGACCATGGTCGTGCTCGGCAAGGAGCAGACCCTGGCGCGCATCCGAAGGGCCGTGGAACTGTAGATTTTATCGCGTCCGCGAGACGAGGAAGGCCCCCGCCGGAAGGAGAGTCCGGCGGGGGCCTTTGCTTGGGGAGGTGTGTATGTCCATTAGCTGTTGCGGAGCTCATCCTTCATGGCGCGGTACGTTTCCCGGTCGATTTCACCGGATGCGTACCGACGTTTGAGGACATCCACCGGCGTGCCCGGTCCCGAATGTGTGGCGGGTTTCCGAATCAGGCGCACCGTGAAATATATGATCAGGCCCAGGATGAGGAGCGGGACGATCCCCCCGAAAGGAAGTCCCAACCCCATGCTCATGTTGCCGGACCAGCCGCCGAACCCCGCGCCGTGCCCGAATCCCGGGCCGGAACACCAGTTTGCGAATGTGGTCAGATACTGCATGAAGCCTCCAGAGCGTGTTTGTTTGGAAGTAGCATGGACCGTGCCAAACGACTTATGATATTATTTCAGTAAGTTGCCCGTTGGGGCTTTGGGCGGTGGAAGTGCAAAGGTGCAACCCCTTGCGTACAGGGGGGACGACATTCTGCACAATGGAGCAGGAGCGGGGGAGAGGGGGACTTGCGCCGCGATACGGCGAATCCCTGGCGAGCGGTCGGGTGGGGGCTCAAGCCGCCGGGCGCAGGACGCAAAAAAGTTGCCGCCGAGATATCGGCGGCAACTTCTCACACTCGAAATGTGTTGCGGCGCTTAGGCTTCGGGCTTCTGGGAAGCCACCGGCTTGACCACGGCACCATTACGGATGCAGCGAGTACAGGCCTTGATGCTGACAACCTGGCCGGACTCCAACTGGTGGCGGACCTTCTGCAGGTTGGGCATGAAACGGCGTTTGGTCTTGATATGGGAGTGGCTGACGTTGTTGCCGCTCTGGGGACCCTTTCCACAAATATCGCAAACCTGGGACATTGCGACCTCCTAATGTATTCTAAGGAAATAATTCGTTTTCGCTCGTAAAAGGCCGCCGGATCATGGTAGCTTCTCCAGGCAGCGGGAGAGAATCCTTACCGAGCCCGGCAACAAATGGCAAGGGTTTTTTTCTTGACAGGGGATTTTATTACCATATAGGAAGCACCGGTTGTCCGGCCGTGGGGCCTGGCCGCACCGGGACGAATCGGACCGGGAAAAACGGAGAAAACCATGGTTGAATTCTGGCTGACTATCAGCGACATTGCCGCAGAGGGCCGAGGCTTCACCTTCGACGACCAGAACTTCTGGCGCGAGGCGTGGCGCGAATTCGATCTGGGCATCCGTCCGGACCGCGACCTGGTGGCCGAGTACACGGTCATGCCCCAGTCCGACGACGGGGCGCTGGTGCGCGGCGCCCTCAAGGGTTCCGTCCGGCTCGTCTGCGACCGGTGCGCCGAGCCGTTCCCCTTTGAGATCGACACGGCCTTCGACGCCTACGAGCAGTTGCCCGACGGCGAGGAGACCGACGACGTCCCGCGCATACGCCTGGACAACGGCCAGCTGCAGCTCGACATGGGCGCCATCCTCTGGGAGGAATTCGTCCTGGCCCTGCCGTTCAAGCCCCTGTGCGGCGAGGGCTGCAAGGGCATCTGCCCCGGCTGCGGCGCCAACCTCAATACCGGCAAGTGCACCTGCCAGCCGGAAGAGGGCGACGAAAGGCTTGCGGTTTTCCGCGACTTGAAGATAAAGTAACGCCCCTTGCCCGGGGCCACGGTTTCCGGGCATTCGGTTGAGAACAAATCAATACGAGGTATATATCATGGCAGTCCCCAAGAAGAAAACGTCCAAGTCCCGCAAGGGCATGCGCCGTTCCCACGACAACATCGCCGCTCCCAACGTCATCTACTGCGAGTGCGGCGAGCCCACTCTGCCCCACCGCGCCTGCTCTGTCTGCGGCTCCTACAAGGGACGCCAGGTCATTGACGGCGAAAATGCCTAAGACCGAAGACGCTCGGGTTCCACGCATCGCCGTGGACGCCATGGGGGGGGATTTCGGGCCCGGCATCGTCGTGCCCGGTGCGGTCAGCGCCGCGCGCGAAGGCATCGCCATCGTGCTCGTCGGCGACGAGGGAAAGGTCCGGGCCGAGCTCGACAAGCTCGACACCAAGGGGCTGGACATCGAAATTGTCCATTGCTCCCAGGTGGTCGAGATGGACGACAAGCCCGCCGACGCCCTCAGGCGCAAGAAGGACTCCTCCATCCAGGTGGCCTGCCGTCTGGTCAAGGAAGGCAGGGCCAACGGCGTGGTCTCGGCCGGCAACTCCGGCGCGAGCGTGGCCTGCGGCATGTTCGTTCTCGGGCGCATTCCCGGCGTGCAGCGCCCGGCCCTGGCCGGCATCCTGCCCACCGAGAAGAACCCGGTGGTGCTCATCGACGTGGGCGCCAACGTGGACTCGAAGCCCCAGCACCTGCTCCAGTTCGGCCTCATGGCCGACGTCCTGGCCCGGCACGTCCTGGGCATCGAGGACCCGTCCGTGGGCATCCTGTCCATCGGCGAGGAGGAGGGCAAGGGCAACGCCGCCGTGCGCGAGGCCTTCGATCTGCTCAAGCGTTCGCAGCTGCGGTTCATCGGCAACGTCGAGGGCCGCGACATCTTCACCGGCGAGGTGGACATCGTGGTCTGCGACGGCTTTGTCGGCAACGTGGCCCTGAAGCTGTCCGAGGGATTGGCCCGTTCCCTGAGCCGCATCCTCAAGGACGAGCTCAAGTCGAGCTGGCTGTCCATGCTCGGCACGCTGCTGTCCTTCGGCGCGTTCAAGCGGTTCAAGAAGATCGTGGACTACGCCGAATACGGCGGAGCGCCGCTGCTCGGCCTGCGCGACATCGTCATCGTGGCCCACGGCAAGTCCAACGAGCTGGCCATCACCAACTGCATCCGCATGGCCGCCACCAGCGTCCGCAACAATGCCTACGGCCACCTGGCCGAAGGCGTGGCCGCCCACAAGGGGCTGGCCGACAAGCCCGACAGGACCGCGGCCTGACGCATCCCGCGCCGAGCGGAATGTGAAAGATCTTGC
The DNA here is from genome assembly GCF_041414475.1 of Pseudodesulfovibrio karagichevae. Taxonomy (NCBI): domain Bacteria; kingdom Pseudomonadati; phylum Thermodesulfobacteriota; class Desulfovibrionia; order Desulfovibrionales; family Desulfovibrionaceae; genus Pseudodesulfovibrio; species Pseudodesulfovibrio karagichevae. The sequence continues at coordinate 3,661 of NZ_JBGLYH010000102.1, read as the reverse complement.
GCAGCTTGACCGCGCCGTACCATTGTCATAAACACCCACCCATGACTCATTTCATCCTTCGCGGCTTTGGCCTCTACGCCCCCGAAAAGGTCCTGACCAACGCCGATCTCGAGAAAATCGTCGATACCTCTGACGAGTGGATCACCACCCGCACCGGGATCAAGGAACGGCACCTCGCCGCCGATGACCAGGCCGCTTCCGACCTGGCGCTGGAGGCCTCGAAACAGGCCCTGGAGGAGGCGGGCATCGACCCGTCCGAGCTGACCCACATCATCTGCGCCACCTTCACCCCGGATTCCGTGATCCCTTCCGCCGCCTGCCGGTTGCAGGAGCGGTTCGGCATCACCGGCCAGATGTGCATGGACGTGCAAGCGGCCTGCTCCGGTTTTCTCTACGCCCTGCAGACCGCGCGCGGCCTGCTCTGCCTGGAGCCCGAGTCCAAGGTCCTGGTGGTCGCCAGCGAGGTCATCACCCGGCGCATGAACTGGGAGGACAGGGCCACCTGCGTCCTGTTCGGCGACGCCTCGGGCGCGGCGGTCCTGACCGCCGGACAGCCCGGCGACGGCCCCGAGGTCCTGGACGTCATGCTCGCCGCCGACGGCTCCCTGGGCGACCTGCTCACGGTCAACGGCGGCGGCTCGGCCTACTCCTACAAGCTGGGCGAACCCGTGGGACCCGAGTATTTCGTCGAGTTCCAGGGCCGCGAGGTCTTCAAGCACGCCGTGCGCAACATGACCGAGATTTCCGAGGCCATCCTCGAACGCAACGGGCTGGCCAAGAGCGACGTGGACGTGCTCCTGCCGCACCAGGCCAACTACCGCATCATCGACGCCGTGGGACGCCGCTTCGACATCCCCGAGGAACGCGTCTTCTCCAACATCCACAAGTACGGCAACACTTCCGCCGCCGCCATTCCCGTGGCCCTGACCGAGGCCGTGCACACAGGATTCATCAAGCCCGGCGATCTGGTCCTCATCCCCGCCTTTGGGGGCGGGTTCACCTGGGGCGCGGCCCTGATCCGGTTCTAGATTTTTAAAACAGCTGTTTGTTTGCTTTTTGCGGACAGATGGGGAATAAACTTTTTGGTTACGATCCCGGACCCAATTTGCAGTCCGTGACCAATTGGTATATGGGGTCCTGACCACAAGAGAACGACAAGAGGGTATGAGATGAGCGATCTTCCCAAAGTCGCCCTGGTTACGGGCGGTTCCCGAGGCATCGGCCGCACCGTGGCCGAGAAGTTGGCCGCCGACGGCTTCGAGGTCTACCTGACCTATGTCAGCCGTCCCGAGGCCGCCGACGAGGTTGTGGCGTCCATCGAAAAGGCGGGCGGCAAGGCCCGCGCCTTCCAGCTCGACTCCGGCGACCGCGACGCCATCGCCGCGTTCTTCAAGGACGAGATCAAGGGCAAGGCCGAGCTCGCGGTCCTGGTCAACAACGCGGGCATTACCCGCGATGGGCTGATGATGCGCATGAAGGACGAGGACTGGGACAAGGTCATCCACATCAACCTCACCGGCTGTTTCGCCTTCCTCAAGGAAGCCTCCAAGATCATGGGCAAGCAGCGCTTTGGCCGGATCATCAATATTTCGTCCATCGTCGGCCAGATGGGCAACGCGGGCCAGGCCAACTACTGTGCGGCCAAGGCGGGCCTCATCGGCCTGACCAAGTCCGCCGCCCGCGAACTGGCCGGGCGCAACATCACGGTCAACGCCGTGGCTCCCGGCTTCATCGAGACCGACATGACCGCCGAGCTGCCTGAAAAGGTGGTCGAGGCCATGCTCGAACAAATTCCATTAAAAACCCTCGGGCAGTCCGAGGATATCGCAGCCGCCGTCTCCTTCCTGGCCGGCCCCGGAGCCGGATACATCACCGGCCAGGTGCTGGGCGTGAACGGCGGCATGTACATGTAATCAAGCAAAAAACTCATTTGTGTAGTGGAGGAAACTATGTCCGACGTAGCAGCGAAAGTGAAAGAGATCATCGTGGATCAGCTGGGCGTGTCCGAAGACGAAGTCATCGAAAGCGCCGCGTTTGTCGAAGACCTGGGCGCCGACTCCCTGGACCTGACCGAACTGATCATGGCCATGGAAGAGGAATTCGACCTGGAGATCGACGACGAGGAAGCCCAGAAGATTCTCAAGGTCGGCGACGCCATCTCGCACATCGAGAAGGCCATCTAAGCTTGACCGAGTAAAAGTACATATATTGTGAGCGTCTTACGCACCTCGGTGCTGTAAGACGCTCCTTTTCGTTACCCAACCCAGACACATCAACGGGCAGGTATTATGAACAGGGTAGTTGTTACCAGTGTTGCCGCCGTCACGCCGCTTGGCAATGACGTCGAGACCAGCTGGCAGAACCTCCTGGCCGGAAAATCCGGCATCGGCCAGATCACCAAGTTCGACACCACGGACTATGCCACGACCATCGCCGGCGAGGTCAAGGATTTCGATCCGACCGAGTTCATCGGCAAGAAGGAAGTGCGCCGCATGGAGACGTTCACCCAGTACGCGGTGGTCGCCGCCGGCATGCTCTTCAAGACCGCCGGCTGGACCATCCCCGTGGAAGAGCGTCCCCGGGTCGGCACCATCATCGGCGTCGGACTGGGCGGAATCCAGACCATCGAGGACTGCCACGAGAAGCTGCTCCATCGCGGGCCCAAGAAGGTTTCGCCCTTCTTCATTCCCATTCTCATCGCCAACATGGCCGCAGGGCAGGTCTCCATCGAGACCGGCGCCATGGGCCCCAACATCTGCACCACCACGGCCTGCGCCTCGGGTACGCACGGCATCGGCACGGCCTACACCGACATCGCCATGGGCCGCGTGGACGCCATGATCTGCGGCGGGTCCGAATCGACCATTTCGCCCCTGGCCGTGGCCGGGTTCAACGCCATGAAGGCGCTGTCCGTGCGCAACGACGAGCCCGAGCTGGCCTCCCGTCCCTTTGACAAGGACCGCTCCGGCTTCATCATGGGCGAGGGCTGCGGCCTGCTGCTCCTGGAGAGCCTGGAGCACGCCCAGGCGCGCGGCGCGAACATCCTGGCCGAAGTGGTCGGCTACGGCGCGTCCGGCGACGCCTACCACATGACCGCTCCGCCCGAAGACGGCGCGGGCATGGCCTACGCCATGGCCGCCGCCATCCGCGAGGCCAAGGTGGACCCCTCGGAGATCGACCACATCAACGCTCACGGCACCTCCACCTACCTGAACGATCTCTGCGAGACCCGGGCCATCAAGAAGGTCTTCGGCGACCACGCCTACAACATCAAAATCTGCGCCAACAAGTCCCAGATGGGCCACCTGCTCGGCGCGGCGGGCGGCGTCGAAGCGGTCTTCGCCGTCAAGACCCTGGCCGAGGGCATCATCCCCGGCACCGTGAACCGCGAAACTCCCGACCCGGAATGCGACCTCGATGTCTGCGCCGACGGTCCGCAGAAGATACAGGCCGAATACGCCCTGTCCAACTCCTTCGGATTCGGCGGCACCAACGCCTGCGTCCTGTTCAAACGCTTCACCGGGTAACCGACGATTACAAACCCAAAAGGGCCGCTCAAGCGGCCCTTTTTTTTATGTCTCCGACAGCCGGGGGAAGGGGGAAAGGGAACCCTTTGAAAAGGGCTTCCCTTTCCCCCTTCCCCCGGACCCCCATCCCCTCT
>NZ_JBGLYH010000101.1:0-8242 GCF_041414475.1 Pseudodesulfovibrio karagichevae | reverse complement strand
GGGGAAGGGGGAAAGGGAAGCCCTTTTCAAAGGGTTCCCTTTCCCCCTTCCCCCGGCCGCCGGAGGCCTACTCCTCCCCCTCGATGTCGCGGAGGAGGCGGAAGAGGGCCCGGGTGTCTTTGGGGGGCTTGTTGTTGGCATTTTCGCGGCGCGCGCCGAGGGTCAGTTGGCGCAGGCGCTGGCCTTCTTCGGGGTGCGCCTCGAACAGGCTTTGCAGCAGTTCGTCGTCGCCGTCGACGAGGCGGTCGCGCAGGTCTTCGACGCGTTGGAAGGCCTTGGTCTTGACCTGATGGCCGAGGCGGGCGGTCTCGACCAGTTCGCGGGCGTGGGCGGTGTCGAAGGTGCGCATGAGCCTGCCCACGTACTGCATGTGGCGGCGTCTGGCCTCGTGCTTGGTTATGGTCTTGAGCAGCAGCAAGGCCTTTTCCACTTCGGGGGGTAGGCCCGCTTCGCGGATCACCTTGTCGCCGAGCGCGGCCAGGTCGGCCCCGAGCTGTTGCAGGGAGGTCATGTCGCGCTTGAGCTGGGAACGGCTTGGGCGGTCATCGATCTCGTCGAAATCGGAAGGGAGGTAGGTCGGTTTCTTTTTTGCCATCAGTCTTTGAGCGGCGCGGCGGCCAAGTCGGTTTCAAGGGCGGCGTAGATCTGCTCCACGCCTTGGGTCATGGCCTTAACCAGGGTTTGGGGGGCGGCGTCGGCCACGGGCACGCGCTTCGCGTAGGAGCCGGAGAAGACGATAGCGTTGTCCGCGGTGGATTCATCGACCACGAAGAACTGCATCTCGACCACGGCGGCGGGCTGGTCGCCGGAATAGTCGCCGTACAGGGCGTTGACCGTGCCTTCCAGGGTCAGGGTCGGCACGACCATGCTGCCCGGTTCGAGGATGTGGCTGAACTGGCCGGATTCACGCAGCCAGCGGCGCAGTTCCGTGGTCAGCATGCTGGCCGGGTTGACGAAGAACATGTTGTAGAAGTCGGATTCCACGCGCTCCCCGGCCCCTCGGTAGACCAGCTCGCGGGAGTTGTAAAGGTCCGAGATGGCCAGCCGCCGGACCATGAGGATGATGTTCCTGGGCGCGTCGGCCTTCTGCGCGGTGCGCGCCGGGGAGATCTGGTAGTAGCGTTTTTCCAGGGGCCTGGAGCCCAGCTTGACGCAGGCCGTGGCGGCCAGGGTCGTGACCAGGAGGGCGACGAGGATTGTGTATCGTTTCATGGCGTGCACCGCTTAGTTGCCTTCGGGATGGGGTTTGTTCGGCGGATTGCCGAAGATCACGCCGGACGGGTACCGTTTGGCCTCGTCCGTGAGTTCCTTGACATTCTGCATGACTTCCCTGGTGTTCTCGATGATGGACCGGACGTTGGCTTCCTGGGAGGCGGTTACGCCGTTGAGGCGGTTGACCAGGGCGTGGACCTTGGTGACGGCGTTGGCCAGGTCGGCCGAGGCCTTGGACATGTTTTCCAGGGTGGGGGCGATCTCGGCCATGGCCTTGTCCATGCGCGGGTCGGTCAGGGTCTTGCTCAAGACCTGGGAGGCCTGCTTGAAGCTGTCCATGGCCGCCCTGGTCTCGGCTGCTGCGGCGATGATGTTGTCGGCGGATTCCGTGGTGATGCGGTCGACGTTGGACAGGATGGAGGCGGCGCGGGGGATGATGGTCTCGGCCGCCGGATCGGCGAGCAGCTTGTCGGTCCGGGCCAGGATGCCCCTGGTGGACTGGAGGATGTCGAGGAAGCGGTTGCCCGCTTCCCTGCCGCCCTCGGTCTTCATGAAGTGGTCGATGGTTCCGACGATGGACTTGACGTCCTTGATGATGGATTCGAGGTCTTCCTGCTTCAGGCTGCTCAGGGTCTTGCTGATGGTGGTCACGGCCTCCTCGACCCGGCTCAGGGTGGAGGGCACGGATGGGATGTACGCGTACTCCGGGGTCCAGTTGATGGGCAGGGGCGGGTTGCTCTTGGGGTCCTGGTAGACCGTGTTCAGGAAGAGCTGGCCGGTCAGCCCCAGGGAAGTGGGCCGGATACGCATGCCGCGCTCGGCGTCGCGGGCCACGTAGGTGACGAAGTCCTTGGCGGTCAGCTTCTCGAACAGTTCCGGGTTGATCTCGCAGCGGACGTAGACGTAGCGGGCCTCGTCCGCAGTGGCCTGGGGATAGATGTTGGACACGAAGTTGATCTCGGCCACCCGGCCCACCTGGACGCCGCGCAGCTTCACCGGGGAGCCCACGGACAGCCCGTTGACCGACTCGTCGAAGTAGGTCTCCAGGGGGAAGGTGGTCTGGAAAAAGCGCCCGCCGCCGAGGATGATGACCACGGCCAGGAGCATGCCGGTGCCCAGGATGATGTACAGGCCCAGCTTGAAGTAGTCTTTTTTGCGTACCATTGCCTATCCTTGGGCTGCCGGTTGCCCGTCCGTTTCAAGGCCGGGGGCGTGGATGTCGGGTTGCCGGAGAAAGAAGCGCCTGACGGACGGGTTGTCCGAGGTGTCCCGCAGCACGCGCGGGTCGCCTTCGGCCACGATGGATTTTACTTCCTTGTCGAGCATGATAACCCGATCCGCTATTTTGTAAATGCTTTCCAACTCATGGGTGACGATGACGAAGGTGATGCCCAGGTTTTTGGACAGGTCCAGGATCAATTCGTCCAGGGCCGCGCTGGACACGGGGTCCAGGCCCGCGCCCGGTTCGTCGAGGAAGAGGATGCCGGGGTCGAGGGCCATGGCCCGGGCGATGGCCGCCCGCTTCTTCATGCCGCCGGACAGGGCGGCGGGCATCTTGAAGGCCGCGCTCTCCATGTCCACCATGGCCAGCTTGGACTTGGCGATGATCTCGATGGCGTCCGGCGGCAGGTCGGTGAACTCCTCGAGCGGGAGCATGACGTTCTGGAGCACGGACATGGACCCGAAGAGCGCGCCCATCTGGTACATGACCCCGAACTTGCGGATGATCGTCTGGCGCGCGGCCCCGGAGGCGGCGGTCAACTCCTCGTCGCCGAACCAGACCTGGCCCGCCATGGGCTCGATCAGGCCGATCATGTTCTTGAGCAGGGTGGATTTGCCGCAGCCCGAGCCGCCGAGGATGATGAAGACCTCGCCCCGCCGGATGTCGAAGGTCACGTCGTCCACGATGACGACGTCGCCGTAGCCGCAGGTCAGGTTGCGCACGCTGATGACCGGGTTGGTGTCCGCCATGACGTCCGCCTATAATCCCAAATAATAGTACGCCACGGCGAAGATGCCGTCGGCGAAGGCGATGAGGATGATGCCGGAGACCACGGCGCTGGTGGTGGAAAGCCCCACCGCGCTGGCCCCGGACCGGGTCTGCATGCCGCGCAGGCAGCCCACGCCCGCCACCAGGAAGCTGAAGACCAGTCCCTTGGCCATGCCGCCCCAGAAGTCGGTCGCGCCGACGTTGGCGAAGACGCGCGAGGTGAAGGTCACCAGGGGGTAGCCCATGGAGAGCATGACCAGCGCGCCGCCCACCAGGCTGGCCATGTTGAAGAACATGGTCATCAGCGGGACCATCCACATGGTGGCCAGCAGCTTGGGGACGACCAGGAAGCGCATGGGCGAAAGCCCCATGGTGGTCAGGGCGTCCAGCTCCTCGTTGATCTTCATAGTCCCGATCTCGGCGGCGAAGGCCGAGCCGGACCGGGCGGCCAGGAGGATGGAGGTGACCAGCGGCCCCATCTCGCGGAACATGACCAGGCCGAGCATGTTGGGCACGAATATCTCGCCGCCGAACCGCTGGAGGCTGATGGCCGACTGGAAGGACATGATCAGGCCCATGAGAAAGCCGATGAGCACGATGATGAACATGGACTCCACGCCCACGTTGATGCAGGCCAGAACCACGTCCTTCCAGCGCACCCGGCCCGGATGGACGGCGGCCTGGAAAAGCAGGACGGCGGACTCGCCCACGAAGGAGATCATTTCCCGGATGTTGCGCCAGATCTCGTCGCCGTACGCCTCCAGGGACTCGGCAAGGCCGCGCCGTTCCCTCTCGGCGGCCTGCATCTTGGGCAGGAAGTTGTCCCAGGTCAGGGCGAGCAGGCGGCTGTCCTCGTCGCGCAGGTTGGCGAGCTCGATGGCGGCCTTGCGCTCGGCGCACAACTCCTTGAGCCGGAGGAGCAGGCCTACGCCCGCGCCGTCCATGTAGGTCACGCCCCCGCAGTCGGCGGTCAGCCGGGCGTAACCGGCCGAGTCGGCGCCCTTGACGGCGTCGCTCCAGACCGAGGCGGCGCCCGCCGCGTCCAGGCGTCCGGACAGGGTCACGACCAGGCCGTCGCCCCGGGTCGAAATGGAGACCCGCGCATCGGTCTGGCTGGGGTTGTTCTTGGTCATGCGGTATCGTCCCTTGCCGGAAACAGGAGTTTTAGCTGAACATATCGAATTGTCAGAATATCCGAGGAGAAGGCAAAAGAAAAGTTGTATGTGCGGGGGCGTTGCCCAAGGCGCGGCAAGGTACTTGACACAGGTAAAAAAGAATATTATTCCCTAAATCCATGAATATCAGAAAAATTGACAAGCTGGATTTGGAAATCCTGAACATCCTTCAGGAAGACGGAAAGGTTTCCAATGCCGAGATAGCCCGAAAGGTCGGCAAGGCTCCTTCGGCCGTGCTCGAGCGCGTGCGCAAGCTGAAGAAGAGCGGTATCATCAAGGGCTATGAATGTATTGTCAACCACAAAGCCCTGGGCCGTGGGCTGACGGCCTTCACTTCCATACGGGTGGAAGAGGGCGTGGGCGCCACCGAGGTCGGCCAGAAACTGGCCGAATTCCCGGAGGTTCTGGAAGTTCATTACACCGCAGGGCGGGATTCGTACCTGGTCAAGGTCCGGGTGGAAGACACCGAGGCCTTGCAGGCCACGCTGGCCAAGTTCGGCACCATCGGGCCGGTCAGGGACACCAATTCGACCATTGTCCTGACCACGGTCAAAGAGTCCCGGGTCATACCGCTCCCCCACGAAAAAGACTAGAACACAAGGAGTCAACAATGTCCGCTACCCCGACCTCCCTGGACCCGAGTATCATCGCTCGGGGCAGGGAGTTTTTTTCGTCCATTTCCGGCGAATCTCCTTCGGTTTTCAACAAAGGCTGGTGGACCGGCAAGGTCATGGATTGGTCCATGAAAAACGAAGATTTCAAGGTCCAGCTATTCAGATTTGTTGATGTTCTTCCATACCTGAACACCTCGGAATCCCTTTCCCGCCATATCGAAGAATATTTCGCGGGCGAGGATTCCAACATCCCCGACGTGCTCAAATGGGGGGCCACCAAGACCAAGTTCGGCGGCGGCCTGGTGGCCAAGGTCCTGAACAAGACCATCCGCTCCAACCTCGAGTCCATGGCCCGCCAGTTCATCATCGGCCAGGAGGCCAAGGAGGCGGTCAAGGGCATCAAGAAGCTGCGCAAGGACGGGTTCGCCTTCGTCCTCGACCTGCTCGGCGAGGCCACCGTGTCCGAGGAGGAGTCCGACGCCTACCGCGACGGCTACTTGGAGGTCCTGGACGCCATACATAAGGAATTGGACAAGTGGAAGGCGCTGGGCGACGCCGACGGCGAGCTGGACTGGGGCACCGCCCCCAAGGTCAACGTGGCGGTCAAGCCCTCGGCCTTCTACTCCCAGTCCAAGCCCGTGGACCTCGAAGGCACCGTGGACGGCATGGTCCGCAGCATCGAGCCGGTCTACAGGAAGGTCATGGAGATGGGCGGGTTCATGTGCATCGACATGGAACAGCTCAAGTACAAGGAAGCCACGGTGGAGCTGTACAAGCGGCTGCGCCTCAAGTACCCGGATTACCCGCACCTGGGCATCGTCTTCCAGGCCTATCTCAAGTCCGTGGACGAGGACGTGCGCCTGTTCATCGACTGGGCGCGCGAGGTCAACCTTCCGGTGTCCATCCGCCTGGTCAAGGGCGCCTACTGGGACTACGAGACCGTGCTGGCCAAGCAGAACGACTGGCCCGTGCCCGTCTGGACCCACAAGCCCGAGTCCGACATGGCCCACGAGCGCGTCTCCCGGTACATCCTCGAAAACCACGACATCTGCCATTTCGCCTGCGCCTCGCACAACATCCGGACCATCTCGGCGGTCATGGAGAACGCGGCCGCGCTGAACGTGCCCGAGGACCGCTACGAGTTCCAGGTCCTCTACGGCATGGCCGAGCCCGTGCGCAAGGGCCTCAAGAACGTGGCCAAGCGCGTGCGCCTCTACTGCCCCTACGGCGACCTGCTGCCCGGCATGGCCTACCTGGTCCGCCGCCTGCTCGAGAACACGGCCAACGAGTCCTTCCTCAAGCAGACCTTCGCCGACGAGGCGGACATGGACCGGCTCCTGGAAAACCCCCAGGAGACCCTGCGCCGCCAGTTGGAGAGCGCCTGCAAGACCGAGCCCGAGGAAAAGGCGGGGCTGCCCCGGTTCCGCAACTTCCCGCCCTCGGACTTCACCCTCGCGGCAGAGCGCGAGGCCTTTCCCGCGTCCATCGCCAAGCTCCGCGCCGCCATGGGCAAGCGGGTTCCGCTGTTCATCAACGGCAAGGACGTGGCCACGGACGACACCCTGGATTCCTACAACCCGGCCAATCCGGACGAGATCATCGGCTCCGTGTGCCAGGCGGGTGTGGCCGAGGTGGACGCCGCCGTGGAGGCCGCCCGCACGGCCTACTTCTCCTGGCGCGACGTATCCCCCGAGGAGCGCGCCGGAATCCTGCTCAAGGCCGCCGCGCATCTCAAGGCCAATGTCCACGACATGGCCGCCCTCCAGGTTCTCGAAGTGGGCAAGCAGTGGGATCAGGCCCAGGCCGACGTGGGCGAGGCCATCGACTTCCTCGAATACTACGCCCGCGAGATGATCCGCCTGGGCAAGCCCCGCCGCATGGGCCGGGCCCCAGGCGAGATGAGCCATCTCTTCTACCAGGGCAAGGGCGTGGCCGCGGTCATCGCCCCGTGGAACTTCCCCATGGCCATCTCCGTGGGCATGGTCTCGGCGGCCATCGTCTGCGGCAACCCCGTGGTCTACAAGCCCGCCGGGTCCTCCTCCTGCGTGGGCCGCGCCCTGGTGGACATGTGGAAGGTCGCCGGGCTGCCCGACGGCGTGTTCAACTACTGCCCCGGACGCGGTTCGGTCATGGGCGACCACCTGGTGGACCACCCGGACGTGGCCGTCATCGCCTTCACCGGCTCCATGGAAGTGGGCCTGCGCATCCAGCAGCGTGCGGCCGTGGCCCAGCCCGGCCAGCAGCAGTGCAAGCGGGTCATCGCCGAGATGGGCGGCAAGAACGCGACCATCATCGACGACGACGCCGACCTCGACGAGGCCGTGCTTGGCGTGCTCTACTCGGCCTTCGGCTTCCAGGGGCAGAAGTGCTCGGCCTGTTCGCGGGTCATCGTCCTGGACGCCATCTACGACCGCTTCGTCGGCCGCCTGACCCAGGCCGCCAAGTCCATCAAGCTCGGACCGTCCGAGAACCCGGCCAACTACATGGGCCCGGTGGTGGACAAGGCCGCCCAGGAGAACGTCCTGCGCTACGTCAAGATCGCCGAGGAGGAGGGCCGGGTGCTGGTCAAGCGCAACGTGTCCGACGACCTCAAGGCCACCGGCGGCTGCTACGTGCCCCTGACCATCGTCGAGAACATCACCAAGGAACACCGCATCGCCCAGGAAGAGGTCTTCGGCCCCGTGCTCTCGGTCATGCGCGCCAAGGACATGGACGAGGCCCTGGATATCGCCAACTCCACCCGGTTCGCGCTGACCGGCGCCGTGTACTCGCGCAGCCCGCACAACCTGGAGCGGGCCTACAGGGAGTTCCGCGTGGGCAACCTGTACCTGAACAAGCACTCCGTGGGCGCGCTCGTCGAGCGCCACGCCTTCGGCGGCTTCAAGATGTCCGGCGTGGGCTCCAAGTCCGGCGGCCCGGATTACCTGCTCCAGTTCATGGACCCGCGCCTGGTCAGCGAAAACACCATGCGCCGGGGCTTCGCCCCCATCGAGGAAGGCGACGACTGGCTGAGCTAGGAGATGATTGCAACGATAAGGCCCCCGCCCGGTTCACCGGGCGGGGGCCTTTTTTTTGCCTCCGGCGGCCGGGGGAAGGGGAGAAGGGAACCCTTTGAGAAAAGGGTTCTCTGTGCAACCGGAAACATGGGTAACAGTTCTGCCCGGGTACATGGGTAACACTTTTATTGTTCGTCCACCGGTTCCGGGGGCCTGATCAGGCCCCCGGAACCGGTGGCGGGCAGGACGCCGAGC
>NZ_JBGLYH010000100.1:0-8942 GCF_041414475.1 Pseudodesulfovibrio karagichevae | reverse complement strand
CCGCCGAAGCGGGGTCCTGTCACTGACTGCTGCCAAGGTAGGCATCGGACACATCACGCCTTCCTGCGGAATGTCCTGCGGTCACTTCGATTTCGTCACGGGCTTCGGCGTCGAGCCGGGGCCATTCGTCCCCTGCCGTGTCCTGTGCGGCCTTCTGGAAGGCTTCCACGGATTCGTGCTGATTGGGCGGCTGAAAGCCCGTGTGCTCGACGTACATACGGTGAAACCGTTCATGACGGTTACTGTGCAGCGTCCACCCGCTTTCTCTCTTGGTGAACCCGCAAAGCTTGGCCGCATAGGACAGTTTTTCCTGCCACTTGTCGCCCATCCCGCTCGGCATGAGATTATGAATCCCCGGCCTGTCGGATTGGCTGATATATGGCAACGCCCGTTCCAAGGCTTCCTGCTGCTTGTCGGACAGATTGGTCAGCGTCCTCGGCCGTCCCCCTTTCGTCCCGAACTGGACGAGGAGGCTACGCCCTTCCCTGTCCCAATCGCTGACCAGATCGACTTTGGCCGATTCTTCCCGGCGAAGGCCCAGTTCCCATTGCAGGCGGATTTGGGCAGCACACCGGGGACCGTATTCATAGCCAAGCTCGTTTTCCAGCTTGTCGATTGCCCCCTGTACGAAGGCGGGGGCAACCGCTTTGCTGTTGGCGTTGGCAATGCTGCCCCGCCGGACGTCAAACACGTCATTGGTCGGGCTGATGCCGGTATTCCCGTAGGCCTTGCAAAGGTCACGGGCCGCCGAAAAGATTTCGGCGATGCGCCCGTCACCCTTGCCTTCTTCCTGCATTTGCCGGGCAACAGCCGCAAAATGCTTATTCGTGACGTTGGTCCATTTGTTGACCCCAAACCCTGCACGGCGAAGCCGCTTGGCAAAGGCTCGGGCATTCTGACGGACCCTGTGTTGCTTCGAGCGCGGACCGGACAGGGTTGCCCTGTTCGCGCCCAATACCAGACTGATGGATTTCATGTGAATCTCCTTCCTGAAGTTCGGGGCAGCGCCCCGGGACAAAGCAGGTCGGACCTTCCCCGTTTGCCGGGGAATAACCTGCCTATGGCGCGAATGCGCCACACAACAACCGACACGAGACAAATCAATGTCCGTTTCCCACTGAAGGAAAATTCAGGAATCCATTTAATAGGGGGTGCCACCACGCAGGCTCGTTCGTCCTGCGCATAGGCGGTGGCCGTGGGGGAATTTTGACAACGGCAGGCGTATAGATACCTGGCGTTTGTCCGGCGGGGGTGCTGTGCTTCAGTCTGGCGTTTGGATGTGAAAGCGTACCGTTTGGAATTGAACGGCAAAGAAGTGTTTGGCATTACGGCACGTTAGTGCCTACTTAAGCGTTCATCAGTTTAGACTATCGTCAAAACTTATGAACGCGCCTGAGTGCGTTTTTACCTCCTTCTGGTGACTCAACCTAACTGGGTTATGCCTTGTCTTATCATCCCGGAGATTCGACGCGCAAGGGTGCCAGAACAAAAATCACATCTTGTTGCTCTTGCCCCGGTTACACAGGTCACACAAAGTCTGTAGATTGTCTGAAGTGGTCAAGCCCCCTTTTGACCACGGCTTTATATGATCTACTTCCAGCTTGCAGCTGACATTCGTTGCAGGGCTACGCCCGCAAATAGCACATTTAAAGCAATCCCTTTTCAAAATATCGTACCTCAATCCAAGCCGTATTTCCCTAGATTCAGCTTGAGACTTAGCCTTCTTAACTGAGACAACAGGCCTGCTCTCGACTGCAATGACTTTTTCATTATACTGATCCAGATCCTGGTTAACCCTCTCCACAAAGGCAAATACAGCTTTACGCCAAGTCCCCCATCTCCGTACATAAGCTTTAGGACCAACTATTGACGGGGCTTTCTTCATCTCTGCATGCTTAGGCTGACGTCCATAATATGTCCAAACTTGCAACATGTTTTCAAAACAATCTTCATCCGTATACCGCTTGCCAAGAGGGACAACATCAAGTCCAGCCTCTTCCATTGCTTTATTAAATGAAGGGAATAACCTTCGCAAACTAGCCAATCCAGAACCAAAAACACTGTATTTTTCTACTTCTTTGACTGTTAGCGATTTCTTGTTCAGCATAACTGAAATACGTTTTAGCTCTTCCAAAACATCTGATTTTGTATACTCCTTAACATCAGTGAAATATCCCTCGCCCAACCCGGCAGCGAGGAGGGCTTTTTCCCACCCTCCAAATCTCCTTCTTACGGTCGACTCAGAAACTTTGGAATGCTTTTTAAACTGACTTATCCGAAGTGGTTTCTCATCCAACAACTCTGCTACTCTGCGGACTTCATCCAGCAAAGAGTCATCACTATAGTCATCAAGACCATTCATCTCGAACTTCATCGTAACATCCATTTCCTGCTTAGGTATTCGCAATCGGCAAAACGATAGCAAGAATTAATAACCGAAGCAATTGATCCCACTGCCCCTTGCCTCAATGGGGTCAAGATGATAGGTCAATCAAGAGTCAGGAAGGACACGTCGAAAAAGAATAGACAAATAAAATCAACATATTGCCGCACAGCCGAAAAGTCAGGACTACCGAGTCTTCTCTTCGGCACCAGATAGAAACAAGGGTTGCAGCTAACGTTGCAACCCTTTTTCTTTTGTTATTCGGAGGGGCCGGGACGGCGTCAACGAGCCACGGGCGAGTTGCGCCCTACAACGCCCAGGGCATGCCCTTGCGGGCGGCGAAGGCGGTGTATTCCTCGATCTGACCCAGGCAGACCTCTCCGGCGTCGTATTCCCTGCCGAGAAACGGGCCGTAGCCGCGCATGGTCATGTCCACGGCCCGCTCCAGGTCCAGGACCGCCTTCCATTGCAGCTGGGTGGCGGCCTTGTCGCTGCACAGCTTGAGCATGTCCGCCTCGTGCGGTTCACAGGGGTCCCCGGACACGGCCTTCCAGCCGCCCATGCCGCTCAGGCAGTGGATGGTCTCCACCAGGGTCTCGACGGAGCAGGAATTGTTCGCGGGCGCGAAGTTCCAGGCCCCGCTGAAGCGGGCCGGGTCCCCGGCCAGCTGGACGGCCAGCCAGAGGTAGCCGCTCAGGGGTTCGAGCACGTGCTGCCAGGAGCGCACGACGTTGGGCCGGCGGATATCCAGGATCCGGCCGTCGCGCACGGCGCGGATGTAATCCGGGACCAGCCGGTGCGGGTTGAAATCACCGCCGCCGATGATGTTGCCCGTGCGGACCGTGGCCGAGCCCACGCGCCCCTCGGGCAGGAAGAAGGACCGGCTCCAGGAGGAGCAGACGAGTTCCATGGCCCCCTTGGAGGCGCTGTACGGGTCGCTGCCGCCCAGCGGGTCGTTCTCGCGGTAGCCCCAGGGCTGCTCGACATTGTCGTAGCACTTGTCCGAGGAGGCGCAGACCACCACGCGCACGGAATCGGTCCGGCGCACCGATTCGAGCACGTTGGCCGAACCGATGACGTTGGTGCGCAGGGTCTCCATGGGGTACTCGCGGGACTCGGGGATGGCCGACCGGGCGGCCAGGTGGAAGACCACCTCGGGACGGCTCTCGTCCATGGCCCGGTCCAGGGCCTCGGCATCGAGAATGTCCCCGGCGATGTGACGGATGCGGTCCGCCACGTCGGCGGCCTCGAACAGGTTGGGCTCGGTCGGCGGAACCAGGGAATACCCGGTGACCTCCGCGCCCAGGGCGTGGAGCCACAGGGCGAGCCATGCGCCCTTGAACCCGGTGTCGCCGGTCAGGAACACCTTCCGGCCTCGGTAAAAATCGGAAAACGGAATCATGCTGTTATAGAGGGGCCGTCGCCCGGAGCCCGGAGGGGGTTGAGGTCGTCGCGTTGGCGCGGACTGCACTTATCCCGCCGGAAGCCGTCGCGGGCACTGGCATCCGGTTCCCCGGACGCTCGACGACTCCGGCGGACCGGCCCCGAAAGGAGGCCGCCCGCAGGCGCGGGTATGCTCCCAAAAGCGCCCGGCGTCAACGTTCCATCGGCCATCCACCCCTGCCCGCCGGGGCATGCGGGCCATAAGTGCCGGAATTCCGGCATGGTGGACGGCCACGGAAAAGGGACACCCCCTTTCGGGGATGTCCCTGGCCGTCGTCCGGGGCGGGACGCGGCGGATTAATCCTTGGCGACCATCACGCTGGTCGCCTTGACCATGGCCTCGACCTCGTCGCCGACCTTGATGTCCATGCGCTCCACCGAGTTCTTGGTGATCACGGAGACGACCTCCACGCCCGGGGCAATTTCAATGACGACCTCGGCGTTGACCATGCCCACGGTCACGCTCTTGACCAGGCCGGGAATGAGGTTTCTGGCGCTCAGTTTCATGATGAGCCTCCTTTCTTTTGAGGTTGATGGGATGTGCGGGACAAAATTCGTGGCCCGGTGGACGGGAGCCGTGCTCTCTGGCGTTTCGAAACCGGACCTGATACTGGTGCGCGATGTTCGGAATCCCTCTCCTGGCCGTGGCGGCGATCATGGCCGTCTACGTGTTCCTGCGCATGGATGGCGTCCCCCTCGCGGGCGGCCTGGACCGTAGGGTCCGCGTGCGCCTCGCACTGGGCGCATGGCTGCTCATCATAATCGCCCGGTACACGGGCCGGGCCAACTTCGGCCCGTGGTCCCAGGCCGTGGAGACGGCCGGACTGTCCCTGCTCGTCGTCCTTTTCCTGGCCGCGGTGCTCCTGGCCGCCGTGGACCTGCCGACCGGCTTCGGCACGATCCTGCCGCGCCTGGCGCCGAAGCTGCGCGGGCTCGCCCTGGCGGGCGCCCTGGTCCTGTCCGGCATCGCCCTGGTCCAGGGCATGCGCGCCCCGGTCGTCACCGAATATGAAATAACCCTGCCCGGCCTGCCGACCGATCTCGACGGGCTGGTGGTGGCCATGGCCTCGGATCTCCACGCGGGCACCCAGACGGGCCCGGGCTGGCTCATGGCCCGCGCGGACCAGATCATGGCCCTCGAGCCGGACATGATAGTGCTCCCCGGCGACACCGTGGAGGGTCACTCCCGGCGGCTCGACGACTACCTGCCCGCCCTGCGCACCCTGCGCGCCCCGCTCGGGGTGTATGCAGTGCCGGGCAACCATGAGAACCACGGCTCTCCGGAAAAGGCCCTGGGCGTACTCGCAGAGGCCGGATTCACGGTGCTGATGGACAATTGGGTCTCGCCCGCGCCCGGGCTGGTGATGGCCGGGGTGGAGGACCTGAAATCCATCCCCAAGGAACGCCGACACCTCGATCCCGTGGCCCTGGCCCTGGAGAACCGCCCTCCCGGAGCGGCCATCCTGCTCTCCCACACCCCGCTGCGCTACGAGCAGGCTGCGGCTCTCGGGGCCGGACTGATGCTCTGCGGGCACACCCACGGCGGCCAGATATGGCCCTTCAACTACGTGGTGCGCCTGACCTATCCGCTGGTGGAAGGAAGATTTTCGATCGGTCCCATGGCGCTCATCGTCAGCCGGGGGGCGGGATCGTGGGGGGTGCGCATGCGGCTGTGGAAGCCGGGGGAAATACTCAAGATCACCCTGCGCGCGGGCTGAACGCGCCCGGCGCTTCAAGGCCGGACGCGCCACAGGAACCGGCTCGGTCATCCGCAGCCGAGCATCGCGCGCTTCAGGGCGCGGGGCTCTTCGGCGTGGGCCGTGGCCGGCTCCTCGCCCCTGGCCAGGCCGGACACCGCCAGATGGCGCTGGATGGCCTGCTGTTCATTGAGCCAGTTGGGGGCGATCTTCCCGCTCTCCACGGCCAGGATGGTGTCGCCCAGGAACAGGGCTTCGTCCAGGTCGTGGGTCACGTGCAGAATGGGGATGTTCAGCTCGTTCTTGAGTTCCTTGAGACAACTGCGCAGATTGCGCCGGTTGGCCACGTCCAGGGCCGAGAACGGCTCGTCCAGGAGCAGCAGGACCGGGTCGCGGGCCAGGGCCTGGCAAAAGGCCGCCCGCTGACGTTCGCCGCCGGAGATGGCCGACGGCCTGCTCGACTCCAGGTGACGGATGCCGAACATGGACATGAGCTCGTCCACCCTGCCCTCGTCGGACGCGGCAAAGGCCACGTTCTTGCGGATGGTCAGGTGCGGGAACAGGGTGTAGTCCTGGAAGACCAGGCTCAGGCCCCGCTTGCGCGCGGGCACGAACAGCCGTTTTTCCGTATCGGCCCAGACCGTATCCCCGAACGTGATTCTTCCCCCATCGGGACGCTCCAGCCCGGCCAGCAGCCGGACCAGGGTGGTCTTGCCCGCGCCCGAGGGTCCGATCACCGCCGTGAGTTCGCCAGGGGCGCAGGAGAAGGCCAGATCGAGATCGAAGTGCTTCAACCGCTTCTTCATGTCGACATTGAGCATTATGCACGCCTCGCATTGATCTTGTTGATTATCAGCAGCACCGCGAAGCAGACGGGAATCAGGGCCGCCGACATGCGGAAGGCGTCGTCGAAGCGCAGGGCCTCGACCGCCTCGAAGATGGCCACCGAGGCCACCTGGGTCTGTCCGGGGATGCTGCCGCCGACCATGAGGATGACGCCGAATTCGCCGAGGCTGTGCGCGAAGACCAGGATCGAGGCGGCGGCCAGGCCGCCCATGCAGTTGGGCAGGACGATGCGGAAAAAGGTGGCCAGGGGAGACAACCCCAGGACCGCCGCGCTCTCGAGCAGCCTCGGGTCCAGCTTTTCCAGGGAGGCCCGAAGGGGCTGGACCGCGAACGGCAGGTTGAAGACGAGCGAGGCCAGGAGGATGCCCGTGAAGCTGAAGACCAACCGGTTCCCGGTGACGTCCTCCCAGAGGCCGCCCAGGTAGCCGCGCGGGCCCATGACCACGAGCAGCGCGAAACCGAGGACCGTGGGCGGCATGACCATGGGCAGGGTGACCACGGCGTCAAGGAGGCTCTTCCCCCTGAACCTCCCGAAGGCCAGCAAGCTGGCCATCGGGGAGGCCAAGATAGGGATGAGCAACATGGTCCAGATGGCCAGTTTGGCCGAGAGGATCAGTGGTGTCCAATCCATGAGCTATTTGTATCCGTACTTGAGCTTCATAGCCTGCACCTCGGGGGAGGCCAGGAACTTGACGAACTTGGCGGCCGCGTCGGCATGGGGAGCGGACTTCAGCACGCAGGCGGCCTGGACGACCGGCGGGGCCTCGTCGACCACGGTGAAGCAGCCCTTCTTGCCCTCGTCCGTGAACACGGAGGAGTAGGCGCAGAAGCCCACGTCGGCCGAGCCGGTGGAGGCGAACTGGAAGGCCTGGGAGATGGACTGGCCGAAGACCAGCTTGGGCTGGACCTTCTCCCAGATGCCCACGGCCTGCATGGCCTTCATGGACGAGGTGCCGTAGGGCGCGGTCTCGGTGTTGGCGATGGACACGCGCTTGACGGCGGCGTTAACCACGATGGCCTTCCAATCGTCGCCGCAGAAATTCTTGTCGTTGGACCACAGGACCACCTGGCCCTTGGCGTAGACGAAGGGCTTCTCGGCCAGGCCGTCGGCAAAGAGCTTGTTCGGACGCTTCTCGTCGGCGGCCAGGAAAATGTCGAAGGGCGCGTCGTTGACGATCTGTCCGTACAGCTTGCCGGTGGAGGCGTAGGTGGCTTCGGCCTTGAGGCCGGTGGCCTTTTCAAAGGCGGGGATGATCTCCTTCATGACCGGGGTGAAGTTGGCCGCCTGGGCGAGGAACAGGTCTGCGGCGAACGCTCCCGTGGGAACGAGAAGACACAGGACAAGTATCAGGGAAAAAATGCGTTTCATGTCGACTCCTGAGGTAGGTTTTCACGCTGTAAAGGGTTGAGGACGTGCCCCGTTAATATGAACATCCGGACACTTCGGACAAGCGTGTCACGCGAATACCAGAAAACGTGACAATACTGCGGCGGCCGATCCGGGCCGGTTTCACCCCGTCCCCGTCCCCGTGAAAAAATGTAAAATAGTGCTTGCCAACCGCCCGGTTCTCTTATAGACATTCTCTTCCTGAACGTGCCGAAGTGGTGGAATTGGTAGACACGCATGGTTCAGGACCATGTGGTCTCACGACCGTGGAAGTTCGAGTCTTCTCTTCGGCACCAGAATGAAACAAGGGTTGCGGCTAACACACCGCAACCCTTTTTCTTTTTTATCCGGCAAGTTACGTGATCGTCTTCTTTTCGGCGTGATTTGACCCCAAGGGGTCAAAGTGATGGGTCAAAGTACCCGGAATCGTCTACCGCCGGAGACGTCACATGCCGCAAATCGCGCGTTCCCCGAACCACCTTTACCGGAAAGGCTCAATCTATTATTTTCGCCACGTCATCCCGCACGACCTGCGGGACTCGTTGGGGCGCTCCGAAGTCAGGATGTCTCTCCAGACAGGCTACCTAGCCGAGGCAAGGCCCAAGGCCCGAATATTGGCCTCGGGTGTGAAACGAATACTGACCAAGATGAGGAACGGTGAACTCCCCATGGATGATTTCGACCAGATAAAAGTATTCATGAACGATTGGCTTAAGCGGTTCCTGAAAGAAAATGAACACATTGCCATCAACAACCTCACCACGCCCAGCCCCCACACGCAGTATGTGCCGGGAGACACCGAAAGGATTATCGAAACGCTCAAGACCCTGATGGTGTCCAAGGACTACGAAACCATGCGGGAATACACGATCATGGCGGCTGAGGACGGGGCTTTCGGTCCACCTGACTCGCTCCCCCTGTCCGATGAATTCGCGCACGAATTCATCAAAACCCTTATCGCCTACTATCGCATCATCAGCCACCGGGCCGAAGGCGATTACACCTTTGAAAAATCAATCCTGCCGCCCGAATCAGTCGCTCCACAGCCGACACAGGAAACCAAGCCCCAAATCCTGCTTTCCGAAGCCCTGAAACGGTACAAGGCGGACAGGATCGCCGCCAAACGCTGGAGCGAGGGCAGCGCCAAAGATATCATGTCCACGCTCAACAGCCTGACAGATGTCCT